>NZ_JBSGCY010000002.1:0-146546 GCF_053602115.1 Nocardia sp. NPDC004582
GTCCTGGCTGGTGATGGCGCAGCTGGCCGCGGCGCTCGCGGCCCGGGCGGGTCGCCCCGCGGACGGCGCCCGCCTGCTCGGGGCGGTGCGCGCGCTGGGCGGGCGGATCGGGTTCCTGCCGGAGGTGATGGATCCGGTCGACGCCGTCCGCGAGGCCGCCGAGGTCCGGTCCGCGCTGTCGGCGGCCGAGTTCGACGCGGGCGTGGCGGCAGGCGCGAGACTCACACGGGCCGAGGTGAACGCTCTGGTCAGCACCATCGCGGCCGAGCCCACCGATGATGCTGGGCGGCAGCTAAGTTCGCGATAAGCGGCGTGCGGTCTGCTGGATATCGATCGACACCACCGACTTTCAGGAGCCCCATGTCCAGCGTCTTCGATCCGACCGCGCCCGGCCTCGACCGCCATCCGATGCCCGCCGCCGCGGTCGTCGACCGCCTGCGCGCCACCGTCGCCGGCGAGGTGCACACCCCCGACGAGGAGGGGTACCGGCGTTCGGCGGCCGGATTCAATGCCGCGATCGAACACGCGGCCGCGGCCGTCGTGGTGGCCAGCAGTGCCGCCGATGTGGCGGCCACCGTGCGCGTCGCCGTCGAGACCGGTTACACCGTCGCGGTGCGGGCCACCGGTCACGGGGTGCTGCCGACTCCCGCGGACAGCATCCTCGTCGACACCACCCTGCTCGACGCGATCTCGATCGACCGCGAGCAACGCACGGCGACCGTCGGAGCGGGCGTGCGCTGGCAGCGGGTCCTCGACGCCGCCGCCCCGGCCGGTCTGGCCGGGCTCGCCGGGTCCTCGACCAGCGTCGGGGTGGTCGGGTACACGCTCGGCGGCGGTCTGGGCCCGATCGCGCGCAGCTACGGTTTCGCCGCCGACCACGTCACCGCCATGGAGGTGGTGACCGCCGACGCGACCCTGCGCCGCGTCACCCCCGACACCGAACCCGAGTTGTTCCGGGTCCTGCTCGGCGGCGGTGCGGCGTTCGGCATCGTCACCCAGATGACGTTCCGGCTCTTCCCGATTCGCACCCTGTACGCCGGCGGCCTCACCTACCGCGTCGAGGACGCCCCGACCGTGCTGCGGGCGTGGCGGAATTGGATGGCGACCGCGCCGGAGACGGTCACCAGTTCGGTGGCGATCCTGAATCTGCCGCCGCTGCCGGAGATTCCGGAGCCGCTGCGGGGTGCCACGGTGCTGCATCTGCGGTACGCCCACGTCGGTGATCCCGCCGAGGGTGCGGCGCTGCTGGCCCCGCTGCGGCCGGTCGCGGCGCCGCTGCTGGACACCGTCGCCGAGTTGCCCTACCGGGACCTGGCTTCGATCCACAATGACCCGACCCACGCGATGCCGGCCCTGGATCGCGGGACCCTGCTGCGCGAGCTGCCCGACGCGGCACTCGACGCCTTGCTCGGAGCCGTCGCCGGCACGCCGATCGGCATGACCGAGATCCGCGCGTACGGCGGCGCGATCGCGCGAGAACCGCTGTCGCTCAATACGGTCGCCGGTCGTGACGCGGCGTTCCAGGTGTTCGCGGTCGGCGTGCCGGCCCCGCCGGTCGCCGCGATGATCCCGGCCATGCTGGACGGTCTGGTCGCGGCCCTGGACCGGTGGAGCCTGAACGCCGCCACGCCGAACTTCGGCCTGGATCCGCGCGGCGGGTCGGCGGACACCCTCGCGGCCTGGTCCCCGGCCCAACGCGAGCGGCTCGCCGACGCGCGCCGCCGCTACGACCCGGCCGGGGTGTTCGCGCCGGCCGCGCGCTGGAACCTGCCCGAGCACTGAGCTCCGGTTCCGCGTCGAGAGCCGTGGGGACCTGCCACCGGTCGGGAGACCACGCGGGGTGCGGCAGGTACCCGCGGCGTCGACACACAGCGGTCGCCCGGACGCCGGACTTCGGCCCAGCAGTGCACCGCCCAATACTTACCGGGCGGTAAGGTCTGCTGGCAGAATGACGGGGCGCTCCGGCGGCGGGTGCGTGAACAAGGAGGTTGCGCGTGGCATTCGGTGATTTTCAGAACGAGATCTACTTCAACGGTTTGCGCGGGGTGGTGCCGGCGCTGCCGGTGAGCTACGCCGATCTGGCCGAGCGGGCGCGGGCGGCGATGCCGCCGTCGGTGTACTCGTATGTGGCGGGCGGAGCCGGGGACGAGCGGACCCAGAATGCCAATGTGGCGGCGTTCGATCGATGGGGGCTGATGCCCCGCATGTTCGTCGGGGCCAAAGAGCGCGACCTGTCCGTCGAGTTGTTCGGGAGCACCTGGGCCGCACCGGTTTTCATGGCTCCGGTCGGTGTGATCGGACTGTGCGCGCAGGATGGGCATGGGGATCTGGCGACCGCGCGGGCGGCGGCGCGTACCGGGGTGCCGATGGTGGCGTCCACGCTGACGGTCGATCCCATGGAGGATGTCGCCGCCGAATTCGGTGACACCCCCGGCTTCTTCCAGCTCTACACCCCCACCGACCGCGATCTGGCCGCGAGCCTCGTCAAGCGCGCCGAGAAGGCGGGGTTCCAGGGCATCGTGGTCACCCTCGACACCTGGGTGACCGGCTGGCGGCCGCGCGACCTGTCGACCGGCAACTTCCCGCAGCTGCGCGGGCACTGCCTGGCCAACTACTTCACCGACCCGGTGTTCCGCGCGAGCCTCGCGAAGTCGCCCGAAGAGGATCCGCAGACCGCGATCCTGCGCTGGATCCAGGTCTTCGGCAATCCCCTCACCTGGGCCGACCTGCCGTGGCTGCGTTCGCTGACCAAGCTGCCGCTGATCGTGAAGGGCATCGGCCACCCCGATGACGCGCGCCGTGCCAAGGACCTGGGCGTCGACGGCATCTACTGCTCCAATCACGGTGGCCGCCAAGCCAATGGCGGCCTCCCGGCCCTGGACATGCTGCCGGGTGTGGTGGCGGCCGCCGACGGGCTGCCGGTGCTGTTCGACTCCGGGGTCCGCTCGGGCGCGGACATCATCAAAGCCCTCGCCCTGGGCGCGTCCGCGGTCGGCATCGGCCGCCCCTACGCCTACGGCCTGTCCCTGGGCGGCGCCGACGGCATCGTGCACGTGCTGCGCACCCTGCTCGCCGAAGCGGATCTGATCATGGCCGTGGACGGCTACCCGACCCTGAAGGACCTGACCCCCGACGCGCTGCGACCCGTCGCTGTGACGACCTATCGCGAGGCCAACTCTCCCGCCGAGCGCTGACCGACGAGAAGATTCGCGGCGGTATCGGCAGCCGCGCGACGCCGCCCGGGAGCCACAGGCAAGCGAGCCCCCTCCTACTGGAAAGTGCTGCGCAGGTGTGTGATCACCACGGTCGGAGGAGACTCGCTCGGCGGCTACTGTTTGACGAAGTCGCCGGGCTTGTACTTCCGGTCGAAGAACGCCTCGGTGGGCCCGTACCAGCGGATGAGGCTGAACCAGCCCTTGCCGGGGTTGGTTTTCAGCCAGTTCTGGGCGCCGTCGGGCGGGTTCGGTCCGATGTGGAAGGTCACTGTGCCGTCGGGGTTGAACTTCAGGTTGTTCATGGAGTTCAGTGACGGATAGACCTGCCCGGGAGCATCCACTCCGGACGCGGTGTCGGAGTCGTACACCGTGACCGACCAGAGGATTTGGGCGGGCGGATCGGCAGGCAGATCGATGGTGTAGTGGTTCTCGCCGCGCAGGTACTCACCTGTGCTGTCCTTGTATGCCGCACCGTATTTGGCGCCGAATCCGACGATCGACGACATCATTCCGGTGCTGATCGAGTAGGCGTTGATGAACATGTGTGCCTTGGCGTCGACGTCGGTGTAGCCGGTCTCGCGGTCGCGGAATTCCTCGTCGAGCAGGGTGTGCCAGAAGTCGTCGAGTTCGGTTTTGGCGTGGGCGACCCAGTGCCGATCAGACCACCACAGTGCGTTGGCCTCCTCGTCGTAGTGGGCGGCGATGTTCTTGGCCATCCGCCACGCGGTCTCGGCGCCTTGGTCGAGCAGTTCACGCTGGTGGTCGGTGGGCTCGAAGTCGGAGCCCTTGCTGATACCGAGTGCCGCCAGCACACCGTGCATGTAGGGGTCGACGGTGTCGAGTTGTTCGCTCTGGATCAGTTCGTCGAGCATGTCGAAGTAGGAGCCGTCACGCGGGAAGAGCGCATTGGCCGAGATATCGGAGACGTGTTTGAACTCCATGGGTTTCGCGTCGCCCTTCAATGGGCGCACGACCAGTCCCTGGACCGCGTTCACCCCCGGGGTGAGGTCGTCGACGGACTGGAAGAAGCCGCGCTGGAAGATCAGCAGCCCGTTGGTGCGGCACTCGTAGACGAAGTAGTCGGCGGGGTTGACCCCCAGGTCCTCGATCTTCTGCCCGGCGGGGACGATGAGGTACTTGCCACCATTTCCCTTGTCGGGGCCGGGGATACCGATATCGCCGCGGTACTGGACACCGTCGATGTTCGGACCGGTCAGCGGGCGATGCCAGAAATCGTCGAGCAAACCCTGGATCTTCGGCGGCGCCTCGAGGACCAGTGGACCGGTCTGGCTCAGGTCGGCGAAACCCATGCAGTAGATGACGTCAGAGTTCGGTGTGGTGATGACGGTGTTGGGCTCGAGGCGCTTCTCGTACACCGACATGACGTTGTAGCCGGTGCCGGCGACCGCGCCGAGCCCCTTCTTCATCGCGTACATGTTCACCGCGGGCAGCGCCCACAGATAGCTTTGCGTGGCCCGCTGGTAGAACAGCTCGTCGCTCAACATCGTGGCGGTGTCGTCGGTGGGATAACCCCCGGAGAACTCCGCATCGGCAAACGCACGGCGCTGGCCACCGTTGGATACGCCGCTGGCGTTGCCCTGCTGCCAACTCATGATAGGAATGCCTCCTCGTTGATCCGGTTCGGTCGTCAGCGTGCCGTTCGGGCGGGTCCGGATCACACGCGGCGGACGGTCGGTGGTTGCCAGGTGCCGTCGAGAATGGGTTGCTGGGGCCAGTAGGCGCGGATGTAGACGGAGAATTCGTCCGGGGGCGCGGGCAGCCAGTTGGATTCGGGGCTGTTCGGCGGTGGGGTGTTGGCCACGTGGATGGTCAGGGAGCCGTCGTCGCCGTAGCGCAGGCCCGGGTTCTTGGTACCGAGGGAGTATCGGCCCAGGTCGTTCTCGAAGTAGAAGTGGTGCTTGTTGTAGAGGGTGAGAGAGAAGAATCCGTTGACCGGGGGGAGTGCGCCGGAGGCGAAAGTGACGGTGTAGGAGTGTGCGCCGTCGAGCTGGGTGCCATCGACGTCGGTGTCGGTGAAGATGTATTTCGTTTCCTGGGGCGCGTTTTCGAACATGTTGGATCGCGCGATGGCGGTGCGGGTGAGGTAGTCGGTGCCGAAGGCGGAGTTGTTGGTGGGCGAATACCAGCCATTGCCCGCGGGTGGGCCGTTGAATTCCCAGCGCAGCAGCGACGTGATGAGTTCTTCCTCGGTCGTGTGGGCGGTTTCGACCATCGTCTTCTTGACTTCCGGTGCGGACTCGGCCGCCGCGAGCAGGGCTCGAAACTGTTGGTAGAGGGCTTCTTCGCCGGGCAGGGGCGGCACGGTGTCGAGGACTTCGGGGAGCTGGTCGAAGAAGGAGCCGGGATCGACCCAGTGGATTTCGCCGCTGCCGCCGGTATCGGGGGCGGGGAAGCTGGGCACCGCGGCCCAGTCGTAGCGCTGGACGGTGCCGTCGAATTCGTCGAGGGGGTAGATGTTGACCTGCTTGATCAGTTCCGCGACCGCGGCCCGGTCTTCGGGAGTGTCCTCGATGAACACCCGCGGGCAGAACGCCGCCAGCGCGGTCGGCGAGCGGAAGCTGCCGGTGATCCCTTGCGGCAGTGTGCCTTTCCAGTTCGGTCCGACGACGGCGTAGAAGCCGGGCTGGGTCCCGTACTGCTTGCCGAGACGGGCGAAGGAGTCGGTGCGATGGTCCCAGGCGGCCGCGACCCAGAATCGGTCGCCGAAGTCGGGGATCTGGAAGACCGCGGGTTGTTCGTCGATGCTGCCGAACCCGAAGCCGTAGAGCACGTCTTGATTGGTGCAGGCCACGAACCGCTGGCTGGGTGCGATGTAGTCGGTCATCATGCACACCCGGCCCAGCGGCGCGTTCGGGAGGACTCCGCCACGCAAACCTGGTTCCGGGACCGAGGTGAGCCCGGTGCGACGGTTGATCATCGACACCATCGGCCAACCCCATACGTAGGCGAATCGGGCGACGGTCTCGACATACGCGTCCGGCAATCGGGAGCCAGATCCGGCGGTTTCGCTCGACATTCGGCGACATCCTTTCTGAATCACGCTTGGACACAACGAATCGCCCGACCGGCTCGGCCGGTGGAGGACTATGCGGACTGGATGGCCGGCGGCTGCCAGCTGCCGTCGAGGATGGGCTGCTTGCCCCAGTAGGCGCGGATGTAGAGGGAGAACGGTCCGGAAGGCGCGGGGAGCCAGTTGGATTCGCGGTCGGGGCCCGGGTTGTGCGCGCCCGCGTAGAGGGTGAGCGAGCCGTCGGGGTTGCGTTTCAGGTCCTTGTTCTTGGTGCCCAGCGAATACCGTTTCAGGTCATTGGGATTGAACAGGTGTTTGTCGTTGTAGAGGGTCAGCGACCAGAACCCGTCGACCGGCGGCTCTTGCCCGGCGGGGAAGGTGACGCTGTAGCCGCGGTTGCCGTCCAGGGGCGCGCCGGTGGCGCCGTTGTCGGTGTAGAAGTATTGGGTTTCGGTGGGCCGGTTGTCGTACATATTGGATTTGGCGGTGCCGGTCCGGTTGAAGTAGTCCAGGCCGTACTGGGCGTTGTTGACCGAGCGGTTCCAGCCGTTCCCGGCGGGCAGGCCGTTGTGCTTCCAGGCGAAGAACTGTTTGATCACATCGTTCTCGGTGGCGACCGCGGTGTCGGTGAGGAGCTGCTTCAACGCCGGGTTCTTGCCGGCCGCGTCGAGCATGCTGCGGAACTGCCCGTAGAGCCCTTCCTCACCCGGCAGCGGTGGCACCTGGTCGAGGACGGAGCCGAACTCGTCGAAGAACTTCTCCGGCACAACCCATTTCGTCTCCCCGCCATCGGACGCCGCGCCGGGGAGCGTGGGCAGTGTGGACCAGTCGGTGGTCTTCTGCTTTCCGTCGAAGTCGGAGACCGGGTAGATCATGACCTTGTTGAGCACTTCTTGGATTGCGGTGTGGTCCTCGGGGGTGGAGTCCATGAAGATGCGCGGGATGGCGTTGGCGATGCGTGTGGTGCTGCGGATGACCGCTTCGACGCCCTTGGGCGTGTCGCCTTTCCAGTTCGGTCCGGCGAGCATGTAGAAGCCGGGCTTGGTGCCGTAGGGTTTGCCGAGCTCCCCGAACTGGTCGGTGCGCTGGTCGTAGAGGGCGTACACCCAGAACCGATCCCCGAAGTCGGGAACCTGCACGATGACCGGCTGCTCGTCGAGGTCGAAGAACGCCAGCCCGTAGACCACGTCCTGATTGGGGCAGGTGACGAACGTTTCGGACGGATCGACGTAATTCGACAGCATGGACAAATGCCCCTGCGGCGCCGCGGGCACGACACCGTTGACCAGACCGGCGACGGGCGCCTGGGTGCTCTGGTCGTGGCGGTTGCGGGCGTTGACCAGCGGCCATCCCCACACGTAGGCGGTTTGGGCGATGGTGCGGGCGTAGGAGTCGAACATGTCGATGCCGGTCACCGGCTTGGTCAGATCGGCCGACGATCCCGCGGCCTGGGCATCGACCTTGACCGCGTTCTTCTGCGCCGGCGCGGCCGTCGTCGATGCCGACGAACCGCTCGAGGAACCGGAGTCGCTCGAGCAGGCAGCCACGACCGCGCTTGCCCCGAGCGCGACGGTCGCGACCCCCGCACCGCGGAACGCCGCTCGCCGCGAGAGGCCGCCGGATTCGGGCGGTGGGCCGGGGTGGGTTTCGGTGAGGTTTTCCGTCCGCGACCACCGAAGTTTGCCCAATGCTATCTCCCGTCTCATCAGACCACTGAATAGACCCCGGAAAATGCTAATGAACTGCGATGTTAACACTGACAAAATTGGTAACTGACAATTTCCTGAGCCCTTATCGGTGTTCACACTCAGGAGTGTCTGCAGTCACCGCAGCCGCGACATCTTCAGCGAGACGTCGGTGACCAGCGAGCCTTCCAGCTCCGTGCAGCAAGCGTCAGAAGTCGGGATGCACCCCATCCGGAGGTTCGGAAACGGCTGCTCAGTCCTGGATTCGCTTCTCAGTCCTGGATGCGGCGGAAGGGCCGCACCGCCTCCAGGGCGTAGGCGAGTTCGAGCAGGGTGCGTTCGTCGCCGTGCGCGGCGGAGAACATCATGCCGATCGGCAGGCCGTCGGCGGACGCGCCCATCGGGAGCGAAAGCGCCGGTGCGCCGGTCACATTCGCCAGCGGGGTGTAGGTGACGTAGGCGAGCAGGCGCTCGAAGACCTCGTCGAAGGGCTGGTCCGGGCTCAGGTAGCCCAGCAGCGGGGTGAGGTCGGCCAGCACCGGGGACACCACCAGTTCGATGTCGCGGAAGGACCGGGCGTAGGCGTGGCGCAGCCGCGCGAGGCGGTACAGGATCGCGGGTGAGCGCAGCGCCGAACCGCGGAAGCGGGCGGCCAGGCCCCGGGTGAACGGGTCCAGCCGGGCGGCGTCGAAGGACCGGTCGAGAGTGAGTTTTCCGGTGCGCCCCAACAGGTATGCCAGCATCGCCCAGTAGGTGGCGAAGTCGTCGGCGAACCCGCGATCCACCGGGTACGGGATCGGCCGCACCTCGTGGCCGAGACTCTCCAGCAGCGCGATGGTCTCGTCGTGGACGGCCCGGACCTGCGGGTGGAGCGGGGCGCCGGTGATGGGTTCGGTGAGCACGCCGATCCGCAGGCGGCGTTGCGCGGGACCTTCGACCAGGCCCACCGGCGGCAGCGCCGGATTCCGCCAGAAGCGTTCGGCGGCGGCGAAATACGTGGCGGTGTCGCGGACGGTGCGGGTGAGCACGCCTTCGGAGACGAGGTTGATCGGCATGGAGCGAGCCTGCGGACCGTCGATGTGACGGCCGCGGGTCGGCTTCAATCCGACCAGCCCGCAACAGGCGGCGGGGATGCGGATCGAGCCGCCGCCGTCATTGCCGTGCGCGATCGGCACCACGCCCGCGGCGACCATGGCGGCCGCACCACCCGAGGACGCTCCGGACGAGAATCCCGTGGCCCACGGATTGTGCGTCGGTGCGGCAGCGGCGAATTCGGTCGTGGCGTTCAGCCCGAATTCCGGCAGCGTGGTCTTCCCGAGCACGGTCACCCCGGTGCTGAGGAACTGTTTCGTGAAGGGGCCGTGCGCTTTCGCGGGCCGTGCCCGCCACGCGGCGCTCCCGTGCTGGGTGGGCAGCCCGGACACATCGGTGTTGTCCTTGACGTACGTCGGCACACCGTAGAGCAGCGCGTCCCGCTCCCCCGACACCAGCGGCGTATCCAAATCAACCACCAGCGCGTTCAACTCCGGATTCACCCGGGCCGCCCGCTCCTGCGCCGCCTTGGACACCTCCGCGGCACTGAGTGCTCCCCGCCGGATCAACGCGGCGATCCCCACGCCGTCGTGCTCACCCAACGCGTCATCGGTGAACGCATGCACTCGCGCTGCCATGCTCCGACCTCCTCATCGACTCTCCGGCTCAGCCCGACCGTACCCCCGGACTGGTCATACGAACAGAAGATGACGTCGGGCTGTGCCCCCGCGATCAAGGTCCGCACCGATACGGCGGCGCGCGACGCATCGTTCCGGCTGCGGTTCGATCGGGAGGGCGCGCCGGCGGCCCGGGTCGAATCAGGCGTCAGCCGAGGTCGAGTCCTTTCAGCGCACCGACGATGAAGCTGTTCACCGCCTCGGGGCGTTCGAGCTGGACCAGGTGGCCCGCGCCCGGCACGTCGACGACCTCACGCAGGTCGGTGACATTGGCGCGCAGCGTGGCCAGCGGGTCGCGGCCGGAGAAGCCCTCCATGTCCGGGTCGTTCTCGCCGTAGAGGAAGTAGGTGGGGACCTCCACCTTGGCCTCGGCGTAGGCCTCGGTCAGTTCCCAGTTGCGGTCCAGATTGCGGTACCAGTTGAGGCCGCCGGTGAAGCCGGTGCGCTCGAAATCGGCGACCAGGGTGTCGAATTCGGCCTGGGACAGCCACGACCAGGGCAGGGCGGGAGCCTGCGGGAGGACGTCGAGGTACCCGAGGCCGGGCGGGTTCTTCCAGGTATCGAGGTAGTGGTAGTCGCCGGAGAGGGAGTAGTAGACCCGGGCCAGGAAGCCGCGCGGGTCGGCGGCCAGTTCGACGTCGGCGACGCCGGGGGTCTGGAAGTAGGACAGGTGCAGGAAGTGGCGTTCGGCCGCTTTGGTCCAGAAGGCCGACGGCGGGCGCGGGGGCCGGGGGGCGAACGGGTTGTTCAGGACCACCACGCCGGCGACCCGTTCGGGAGCGCGCAGGCTCAGCTCCCACACCAGTTGCGCGCCGAAGTCGAGGCCGACGAAGACGGCCCGCTCCGCGCCGATGTCGTCGAGCAAGGCCAGCAGGTCGCCGATCACGGCGGCGTTGGTGTAGGCCTCCGGGTCCGCGGGGGCCTCGGTGCGGCCGTATCCGCGCAGGTCGGGGGCCAGGGCACGATAGCCCGCGGCGGCGACCGCGTCGAGCTGGTGGTGCCACATGTACCAGGTGTGCGGGAACCCGTGACAGAACACGACCGGGAAGCCCTCGCCCTGATCCGCGACGTGCAGGCGGACCTCCCCGGTGTCGATCGTCCGATGCGTCAGTTCCACTCCGCCTCCAATTTCTAGAACACGTTCCTATTTCAAGGTAATGTCCAGAGGTCGTGAGCGAAATACCCAAGATTCTCGCCGGAACGGTCGCGGTGGTGACCGGGGCCAGCCGGGGCATCGGCAAGGGCATCGCCCTGGAGCTGGGCGCGGCCGGAGCGACCGTGTACGTCACCGGTCGCACCGTCACGCCCGGGCACCTGCCGGGCACCGTCGCGGCCACCGCCGCCGAGATCGACGCGCTCGGCGGGCGCGGCATCGCGGTGGTGTGCGACCACCGCGACGACGCCGCGGTGGAGAAGCTCTTCGCGCAGATCCGCGACGAGCAGGGCCGGCTGGACATCCTGGTCAACAACGTCTACAACTCCCCCGCCTCGGCGCGCTGGATCGGACGCAAATTCTGGGAGGTGCCGCCGAAGGCCTGGGACGAGGGCTTCGACATCGGCGTCCGATCCCATTACGTGGCCAGCGTTTTCGCCGCGCCGCTGCTCATCGAGTCGCGGGGCCTGATCGTGAGCGTCTCCTCCCCCGGCGCGGTCCGGCACATGCACAACGCGGTCTACGGGGTCGGCAAGACCGCCGTGGACCGGCTCACCGCCGACATGGCCCACGACCTCGAGGGCACCGGCACCACCGCCGTCTCCATCTGGCCGGGCATCGTCAATACCGAACTGCTGCAGCTGGTTCCGGCCGACGACCAGGGCCGCCGCCTGGTCACCCTGCCCGGGGAGGGCACCTTCGACCTGGATCAGGCCGAGACCCCGCACTTCGCCGGCCGCGCCGTCACCGCGCTGGCCGCGGACCCGGATCGCCTGACGCGCACCGGAAAAGCCTGGAAGGTCGCCGACCTCGCCGAGGCGTACGGCTTCACCGATATCGACGGCCGCGTCCCGCGCGCCGACTAGACACACGAATTACGTTCCCGAAGAACAGGAGTGGACAACCCAATGCGACGCGTTTTCGTCGTCGGCGTGAACATGACGCCGTTCGTCAAGATCGGTTCCCGCGAGTGGACCTACCCGGAGATGGTCGCCGAGGCCGTCAACGGCGCGCTGAAGGACGCGGGCGTCACCTATGACCAGGTGCAGCGCGCCGCGGTCGGCTACGTCTTCCAGCCCTCGGCCGCCGGCCAGCGGGCGCTCTACGACATCGGTCTCACCGGTATCCCGGTCGTGAACGTGAACAACAACTGCGCCACCGGCTCCACCGCGCTGATGTTCGCCCGCGAGTGGGTCGCCTCCGGCATCACCGATGTCGCCCTGGCCGTCGGCTTCGAGCAGATGACCAAAGAGGCCATGGCGGGCCCGGCCACCAAGCCGAAAGTCACCACGGTCGACCACCACCTGAAGGTGAACAAGGAGCACTTCGAGTTCTCCGCCGCGCCGATCACCACCCAGTTCTTCGGCAATGCCGCCATCGAGCACATGAAGCGTTACGGCACCACCCCCGAGCAGCTGGCCGCGGTCGCGGTGAAGAACCACCAGCACTCGACCAACAACCCCCTGGCCCAGTTCCAGGACGCGTACACCCTCGAGCAGGTGCTCGGCGACAAGGCCGTGCACGGCCCGCTGACCCGCTCGCAGTGCTCGCCCATGTCCGACGGCGCGGCCGCCGCGGTCGTGGTGAGTGAGGAGTTCGTGAAGGCCAATGGCCTCGAGGGCCAGGCCATCGAGATCCTGGCCCAGGAGCTGGCCACCGACGACGGCACCTCCTTCTCCACCGGTTCGATGATCGACGTGGTGGGTGCGCCCATGACCCGCGCCGCGTCGTCGAAGGTGTTCGCGCGCGCGGGAATCACCGTCGACGATGTCGACGTGATCGAGCTGCACGACTGCTTCTCCATCAACGAGCTCATCACCTACGAGGCGCTGGGCCTGTGCGGCGAGGGCGAGTCCGGCGCGCTGGTCGAGTCCGGCGCGACCACCTACGGCGGCCGGTGGGTCGTCAACCCCTCCGGCGGCCTGATCTCCAAGGGCCACCCGCTCGGCGCGACCGGCCTGGCGCAATGCACCGAATTGAGCTGGCAGCTGCGCGGACTCGCGGGCGACCGTCAGGTGGCGGGCGCGCGCACCGCGCTGGCGCACAATCTGGGCCTGGGCGGCGCGGTCGTCGTCACCCTGTACTCGGCCTACACCGCGTGACCATCGGATGAATTGAGAACCCCATGAGTGCAATCGATCCCGACACCATGCTGCGGCTGCCCGTGCACAACGGGCACGCCCTGGTGGCCGGGCTGAAGCGGCACCGCGACCGCCCGGTGCTCACCCTCGGCGACCACGTCCTCACCGGCGGCGAGGTGCTCGACGGCATGAGCCGCTACATCGACGCCTTCGCCGAGCACGGCGTCACCACCGGCACCCCGGTCGGTGTGCTCGCCCTGAACCGGCCCGAGGTGTTGTTCACCATCGGCGCCGGTCAGATCGTGGGCTCGCGGCGCACCGCGCTGCACCCGATCGGCGGCCTCGACGATCACGCGTATGTGCTTGCCGACGCGGGCATTTCGACGCTGATCCTGGACCCGGTGCCGGCGTTCGTGCAGCGCGCCCGCGAACTGGTCGACATGGTGCCGACGCTGACCAAGATCCTGGTGCTGGGCCCGGTGCCCGAGCAGCTCGCCGACGTCGGCGTGGACATCCTGGCCGCCGCCGACAAGTACGAGCCGCGGCCGGTCGAGGCGACCGAACTGCTGCCCTCGGACGTGATCTCGATCAGCTACACCGGCGGCACCACCGGCAAGCCCAAGGGTGTCATCGGCACGGCGCTGACCATGAACACCATGACGCAGATCCAGCTCTCGGAGTGGGAATGGCCCCGCCACCCCAAATTCCTGATCTGCACGCCGCTCTCGCACGCGGGCGCGGCGTTCTTCCTGCCGGTCGTGCTGTTGGGCGGGCAGTGTGTGGTGCTGCCGCGCTTCGACGCGGGCGAGGTGCTGCGCGCCATCGAGGAGCACAAGATCTCGGCGACCATGCTGGTGCCGTCGATGCTGTACGCGCTGCTCGATCACCCCGACTCCAAGACGCGGGACCTGTCCTCGCTGGAGACGGTGTACTACGGCGCGTCCGCGATCGACCCGAATCGGTTGCAGGAGGCCATCGATCGGTTCGGGCCGATCTTCGCCCAGTACTTCGGTCAGTCCGAGGCGCCGATGGCGATCAGCTACCTGGGCAAGGACGAGCACGACAAGGCGCGGCTCACCTCGTGCGGGCGGCCCTCCACCGCGGTGCGGGTGGCGTTGCTCGACGGTGAGGACCAGCAGGTTCCCCAAGGCGAGGTCGGCGAGATCTGCGTCTCGGGACCGCTACTCGCGGGCGGGTACCTGAACCTGCCCGAGGTCACCGCGGACACCTTCAAGAACGGGTGGCTGCGCACCGGCGACCTGGCGCGTCAGGACGAGGACGGGTTCCTGTTCATCGTCGGGCGCTCCAAGGACATGGTCGTCACCGGCGGATTCAACGTGTTCCCCCGTGAGGTGGAAGACGTTGTCTCCGAACACCCCTTGGTGCACGAGGTCGCGGTCGTCGGTGTGGCGGACCCGCAGTGGGGCGAGGCCGTGACCGCGGTCCTGGTCCTCGACGCCGCCACCGCCGCCGATCCGGCCGCGGTCGAGACCGTCACCGCCGAGATCCAGGCCGCGGTCAAGCAGCGCAAGGGTTCGGTGCAGGTGCCCAAGCACGTGCTGGTGATCGAGCGGCTGCCGCTGACCGGTCTGGGCAAGCCGGACAAGAAGGCGATCCGGGTGCTCGCGGCCGAACGCCTCGGCATCGCCTGATCCCCCGCGGGCGTCCGGCTAGGCGAACCTGCGGGTTCGGATCAGCCGGGCGCCCCGGCGGGCGCTGTCCACGCCCGCCTCCACCACGGCCCGGGTCACGAAGTGCCCCAACGCCGTTGCCACGAACACCGCGGCGATGAGCACCGGCGCCCAGTTCCAGCTCAATGCCAGCATCATGCGGTCGAAGGTGCCGCGCGGCTGCACCACCGGCTCCCACGAGTTCAACCGCACCCAGCGGCCCAGGAAAACGCCTATCGCGCACAGCAAATGGACGGCGAGGGTCACCGGGGTGCGCCACGCGGCCAGTCCGCGCGCCGCCAGGAAACGGCCCAACTCGGCCAGCGCCAGGTAGTAGGCGACGAATCCGGACACGATGAACACGCCGTACACCGGCAGGATCGTGGTCACCACCGGGCCGTTGCCCGCGGCGCGGATGTCGTCGCGCAGATGCACCAGATCGGTCACCACGTACGGCGCGTTGGGCAGGAACAGCAGCAACAGGATTACCCCACCCCACCAGACCGGCGAAATCGGTAGTCGCCGTTCGTCTTCGCGCGCGTTGCGGAACACCAGCAGCGCCAGCGCCACCGGGATCCAGGCCAGCACGGTGTTCCACACCATCCAGAACAGATTGCGGTCCAGCACCCCCGCGAGGCTCGGCGCGACCGTTTTCACCGGGTCCATTTCTTCATGATGCCCATCGCGGCGCGCCCTGTCCCGCGTGTCGAATTCACGGGTTCGGCAACACGCGGGCCAACGGCGCGCGGGTGTTCATCGGGAAAGACTGGTCGACAGGTGGCGACCAGCTGTTTTACGATCGTATTATGCGGCCGTGGGATATGAGATTCCCGAGTGGGCCCTCGACGTCGCGGCCCGCCTCGGTATCGCGCCGGAAGAGGTCCTGCGGGTCCTCACCGGACCCGGCAGGCGCTGGCCGCGACCGGTGCGCGGGACGGGCGGACTACCCGCCCTCATGATCATCGGCCGCACCGGCGCCGGGCTACCGCTCGCGGTGGTGGTTCGCCCGCTGTCGCAGTGGGACCAGCAGGTCATCGGCGTCCGGCCGGTGACCGGACGGCTTCTCGCCCAGTTCGAACAATGGGAGGCGGACCATGAGTGACCATCCGGACCAGGGGTACCCGAACACGGCAGCCGAGGCGCGCGATTTCCTCGACAGCCTCACCTTCGACGAGGACGCCCCCGAACCCGACCTCCCCGGCCCCGACACCCCCGTCACGGTGCTGCGCACGGTCCGGCTCCCCTACGCCATGGACCAACGCATCCGCGCCGAGGCCGACCACCGCGGCGTCAGCATGTCCGACCTGATCCGCGACTTCCTCACCATCGAGCTGGCCGCCCTCGACGACGACACCCCCATCAGCCGCGCCGACGCCCGCCGCGCGCTGTCGGCCGCGTTGGCGAATCTCTCACCGGTCCACCGGCATCGGAGCTGACATGACGAATCGCCCGGGCACCTTCGCGGATGCCCGGGCGATTTCGGAGGCTGTGGACTTTAGGAGAACTTGATTTCGAGCCCGATCCCGAGGATCGAGATCAGCCAGATGACGCCGAGGAAGATGGTGATCCGGTCGAGGTTCTTCTCGACGACAGTGGAGCCCGACAGGCTCGACTGCACGCCACCACCGAAGAGGCTGGACAGACCTCCGCCCTTGGCGCGGTGCAACAGCACCAGCAGCACCAGCAGCACGCTGGTGATAACTAGGAGGATATCCAGGAACATCCGCATTCCAGGGAGTATAGGTGGTCGTCAGGGGTGCTTCCGACCAACCCCCTGGTGAGGGGCACGCACTTGTGGTGCGCCCCAGCCTGTCACACGTTGTCCCGTGATGTCCCGCAAAATCGTGGCGCGAGATCTGACACAGGACGCACCGTGATGCCTCGGCCGCCAAAGAGCAGACCAAGATCATCTTGCTTCGAGGCGACCTGGTTCGAACCACCCCACCGACCGCATACAGCAACCATCCCGCAATGCTCGGTGGCCGGCCGCAGGAGCGCTGCCACCCGCAATCATGCTCGACCATCGGCCGGGTAACCTCCGGCACCTGACTTTCGCGCTCGAGTCGGGGAGTTCTCGATCCAGAGCCTTATAGTGTTCTGCAGCAGAGCTTCGCCTTCCGAGGGGGATGCCGATGTCGAAGCTAGGCGCGCAGCCGTCGCGGCGCCGCGCACCGCTCGCCGGGACAGCGCGACGAGAAAAACCCGATAGGGCCAGCGAGAAGTCCTCGAAACCAGTGCTCGGCGCGATCGTGGCCGCGTTGCCGCCGCTCACACTCATCAGTTACCTGATGTTCTACTTCGGCTGGGAGCGCAGCAGCCAGCAGGCCCGCGACATGGGTCTCGACGTCGCGTTGTTCGGGTACTCGACCCCGGATTACGTTCTGCGCAGCCTGAATACATTGACCATCCCCTTACTGCTGACCGGCGGTCTCGCCCTGGCGTGGCTGGCCCTGCATCGCTTCGTCCAGATTCAGGTCGACCGTCGGGACGGCACCGAGTCCGAGCGATCGACCACTCGTCGACGGATTCGCGTCGTCGGCCGAGCGACCATTGCCGCCGGGCTCCTGGTCGTGGTGGCGGCGATGATCGTAATCGCACTCCGGCCGGCCGTGATGGATGGCTTGCAGGTCCCACTGGTATTGGCGATCGCGACCGCGGTCGCCGCCTACGGCAGATGGCTCGTCAACGCCGCCTCCGACGGCAAGCCGTCCGAGGAGCCTTGGCAGCGCGGGCTGTATGCGCTCGCCATCGGCGTGCTGATCTCACTGTTCCTGGTCAGGGAAGTGGGCAACTGGGCTGATGTCGAAGGCCACATGTATGCCGGCAAGGTCGAGCAGACTGTCTCGAGGATGCCACGTGTGACGCTGCTCAGCGACCGTCCGTTGGGGATCGACGCACCCGGGGTCAAAACAGAAGCAGTACCCGACGGCTCGACTGTGCACTACCGCACGACCGGATTACGACTGCTCGATCGTGCCGGCGGGCATCTGTTCCTGCTCCATGATGGGTGGCGTCGGCGCGACGGCATCACGATCGTGGTGGCCGACGACAAGGATGTGAGCTGGCAGCTGTCTCATTGAGGCAGTCGGTGCTTCAACCTTTGCTCACTGCGTGCGTGGGCTTGGTATCACCGGACTCGACGAAGCCGGTGGGATCGAGCCCGGCGAGCTCGTCTTCACCGGGCTCGACTCCGATAATCCGGAGTCCGCGCTGGTGACGGTGATCGGCACGGAGGCGGTGACCTCTTGCCCTCCGGGGGACTTCGCGTGGGCGGTGATGGTCACTGCTTCCTTGCCCGCATGAAGCGCGGTCACCAGCCCATCCGAATCCACCGACGCGACCGAGTCGTCGCTCGACGTCCAGGTCGCCTTCACACTCACCCGATTGTCGCCTTCTTTGATATCCGAGTAGGCGAGCAGTTGCAATGTTGCCCCCACCCGCAGAGGCTTCGTCTCCCCGAATACAGACAGATCCGTCAGCGTTGGTGTGGCACAGTCCGAATAGTCTGCTGCCGGTGGCACTTTCACCCTGGGTCGTTGACCGGGATGGCTGTCGTGCCAGGCTACCGCGCGCCGCAGCAGATCGATCATCGTCCCGCCGAGGCAACCCCCAGCCCCGGCGGACAAGCCGCGTCGCACATCGTCCCACTTGTCCGCATTGCCCTCGACCACAGCCTGACAGAGGGACAGCACGGCCGAAAAGATGCTCAGGGAGCCCTGTGCGTCGGAGGTCAACGCGCAACTGCCGGCCGTCGGACTGTTCGCCATCTGCGTGTAGAACGGCCAGGTTGGGGTTGGGGAAGTCGGATCGTGTGTTCCGACCTGAATCCAATCGAAACCCGACGACCCCGTATCGGTACCGCCATTCGACGGTGAGCTCGACGAGGTCTCACCCGAGCCGTCTGTCCTCGGTTCTATGGTTCCGCTTTGTTCCGTGGTCCCACCCTGCCAGGACGTCGTGTCATGGTTCACCGATCCGCAGCCGACCATCACCGCCAATGAAGTGCTAACCAGACATCGGAGAAAAACGCGTCGCAAGGAGCGTTGCGGAGAATCGCCACGCAACCACACTGAGCACCACCCTCTGTCCCATCAGAAGTGAGATAGCCCCCGGCAGGTGAACCGTGGTACCAGAGTAGATCGCTTCGTTCCTGCGGTCTCGGATTCGGTCATGAATGCGGTCGACCTAGTGGATGACCTCGACGTCCTGACCGAACTCGGACCGAGCAAGATCTTCGATGGGCGGGACGTACTGCGTCCTGTCCGGCCATGGCGGACCCGATGCCTAGGCTGGACAACGCGGAGGAAGTGCTCGCGCTGCTCGGACTGCCAATGCTCGGCGGCGTCGTCGCACGGGTGCGACGGGGTCGACCGAACAGGTGTAGCCGCCGACGTCGTCGCCGCGCGACTGAGTAGGCTGAACGCGACGGTCCGCCAGGTCGACGAGTACGAGGTCGACGACCACTTCCGACCAAGCGCGATGCGCCGTGTAGAGATGACAGCGCAGCTGATCACTGCTGGACGCGACTCCATCTGCACCACAGCCCGATCCACGTGTCGTTCGGTAACGAGTCGCCACCCGCTGGACAGGTGCTCGGTCAGCCGAGCCAAGGGAGAATTGAGCCTTCCTGATGATGCTGAAGTCTCAGCCGCACAGTCGGATGAACCGGCAGGCCCTCCAGCTCCTCCAGGGTCAGGAATCGAACCTCTGTCGATTCGTGGGACACCCGGATTTCGCCACCGACCCGCCGACCGTAATACACGATCGCGAACTCTTGGCGGACCTCACCATCGGAGTACTCGATCACATGCTCCGGGTCGGTGTAGATACCCAGCAACCCCGTGATCTCGATGTCCAGTCCAGTTTCTTCACGGGTCTCGCGGATCACGCAGCCTTCCAGAGTCTCCCCGACCTCCATGATTCCTCCCGGCAGCGACCAGTTACCGGAATCGCCCCGACGCTGCATCAGCACTCGACCAGCAGGGTCCACTACCAATGCCGAGCCACCCGGCTTCAACGAATTCGGCTTCGGCGCATTCGGATCCTGGTAGTAGTCACGCCGTGAGCCCATGGTCTGCCTCCATCTCATAGGGGACGGTCGTACCCCATATCTGCTCGAACTGGTCTGCGTACGACTCGAATATGCCGTGCGGAGACAAACGTCGCAGGTGCAGTGCGGTGTGCTGGTATCCCCTGGCCCGGAACAAATACGGGGTAACGATCATCTCCGAGTCAAATCGGAACACCGAGTTGTACAGGTGCGCGGCATGAAGTCCGATCGAGCATCCTGGGGTGTTGGCGAGAGGCCCCAACATCGACAACGCGTTGCGGATCCTTCCAGGGAGTGTTCCTCCCATCTGCTCAAGTGCGTCTCGCTCCATGACGTGATCGCAGTCAGGATCGGCAAACCCCAACCGCACTACGCACCCAGAATTAGCTTTGGCCGCGATGAGTTCGGAGGCCTTGGGCAACAACTCGAACACGAATGGGTATGCATACCCCATGATGTCAATTTTCTCGGTTGCCTTGTGCACCAATGACACCCACAGATCGCTAGGTATCTCAGCACGGTGCGCGTAGGCACTGAGAACCTCTGCTGTCGCTGGTGCGCCTGGTTGCGAATCCGGCCGGGACGCCGGCCACAGCGCTTCTTCTGTCTCCCCGAGCGCTTCAGCTACCTGAAGTCTGGTCCTGCGGTGTGGCACCCGCCCGGCCAGCCACCTGTTCACGGTTTTCACGTCCACTTCGACCACAGCAGCCAGCGCGGCCGAGTCAATTCCAGCCCTGAGCATCGCAGACTCCAGCCGTCGCGTCATGACCCGGAACACTACGGGCATTTCGAGGACACACGGGACGTTTTGAACGTCTCTGGAAGTGTCCTCGACACAGTTCTGGCGTCCCGAAGTTCTTCCTCACGTCGTCGTAGGCGCACGGGGCCGGTGATCCTCGTCCCCGCCGCGAGCACCATCAGACGACGAACGACGGCGAGGGACGACGATGGCCTTGACCGAACCCGAAGCAAAAGTGCTTGGCGCACTAACGATCCTGGACCCACCGCAGGCTCTGACCTGCCGGCAACTGTGCCGCGCGACCGGGCTGCCCGACACCTCTGTGCACCGTGCACTGTTGCGCCTGTCCAAATCGGGGCTCGCTATGAGCACCTTGCAGGGCCCCGCACGCTGGCGGTCCACCGACCGCGGCCGAGTCACAATGACGCGAGCCGTGTACCGCGAATACGTCGGAGCGCAGCCATGATCCGGCACGCCATCGGGTTCCTGCGCCGGGATATCTCCGGCACCAGCTGGCAGAAGGACGAGGCAGCAATACACGCAATCGCCCAGGAGTGCGACACCCGCGTCGCACTTGTGGTCCTTGCCGATTCGGCCCGATGGGGTGAGCACCTGGTCAATCACCTGCTCAATCTCACCTACGGAGAAGACGCGGACGATCTGGTCGTGCCGACAATCGATCATCTCGACCAAAGCGAGCTGCGCGCGCTGGTGAAGGTAGCCGATGTGATCTGCGCAGATACGCGCAAACGGTACACCGTGGCGCTCGAGGATGACGATGGGTACGACCTCGAGCAGGTTGTGGTCCGCGATGCTGCCTCCTTGCAGGAGCAAGTAACGCACAAATGAGTGCTGCTCGCCAAGCTCACGACGGATGAATGCGAGGGACGGAGCTCACAACCGAAAGGAGGTGATGGTGTGCAGATTGAACCCGGACCCAACGGCAGCGACGACTGGAACGAAGACCTCAACGCTGACGGCCCCGACGACGACAAGAGCGACTGGATCCACAAGCGATAGAACGACTTCAGGCACCGGCCCCGGATGTGGATCAGTTACAGGTGCAACCGCAAACCACCTGCCCACCGTCCCACTTGCCTGGGGGCCTTACTGAGGAGCATCCTGCTACGAGTTGAAGTTCTCGCCCGCCATCGGCTATCGATGGGGCGAACGCGTCGGCCCCGATGACCTCAGTGACATGCTGTTTCGAGCAGCGGAGGCTGACGGCGGCTCAGATTTCATGGTGATCGACTCCGACATCTACTCACGCACAGTCGATTACGCGCACGCGCACGGGATTTCACACGATATCGACGAGGTCAAGCGTAGATACGGCCTCGCATAAGCGAGCCGGGGCATGATCGCAACCGACACAACGCCGGAGCAGACCACGCCGCGGGTGCTGCCGGTATGGGCGAGGCCCGCGGCCACGCCCATCGCGAGCATCCCGATTCCACTGCTGCCCAATGCTTTCCAATTCATTACTGCGGGGTCTCCGGCTAGACGATGTCTACGACAACCGCCCCGTGCGCTTTCGACCAACCCCCTCCATCGACGATCACAGATCTTCCGGCAGCCAGTGCAGTTCGTGTGCCAGGGTTTTGGCGACGGCACGGATGCGGTGGTGGAGGGGTGATTGCACGCGCGGGAGGACCAGGTGCATCGTCATGGCGGGTGCGCCCCGCAGCGGTCGCCAGGTGAGACCGGCCGGTTGGGTCGTGAGCGCGGTTTCACCGGCCGGGGCCAGGGTGAGCCCGTCGAGCAGGTCGCGCTGAGACATGTCGAAAGAGACCGCGGGCGTGTGGAATCGGGGGCTCGGCCGGGTGTCGCGGAACAGTGCGGACAGCTGATCGTGGATCACGGGATTGGACGCGCGATCGGGGAGCCGCAGCGGATACGCGGCCGCATCGGCGATCTCGATCTCCGGGTGTTCGGCCAGCGGATGATGCTGCGCCAATTGGACCCCGACCCGCATACTCCGCAGCAGGAACCGGCGCACGCCACGACCCGGCTGTTCACCGCGGGTGATGCCCGCGTCGACGCGGCCGTCGGCGACCGCGGCGGAGATCTCCGGTGTCGCCATCGGGACCGCGCCGACCTCGAGGCCCGGGCTGCTGCGAATGAGCCTGTCCACCAGGGCCGGTGCCGTCTCGGCCCCGGCGCTGAGGCTGTATCCGATGCGCAGCGTGCCCAGTTCACCGGCCCCCGCATGCCGGGCGGTGTCCCAGGCCCGGTCCAGCGCCGCCAGCGCGGGCGGCGCTGCCTCCGCCAAAGCCGCACCGGCCGTGGTCAATCCGACGCTGCGCGTGTCACGAACCAGCAGGCTGGTGCCGAGTTCCGCCTCCAGGCGGCGCATCCGGGCACTGAGCGCGGGCTGCGCGATCCCGATCCGTGCGGCCGCGCGGGTGAAGTTCAATTCCTGCGCCAGCACCAGAAAGTACCGCAGGCTCACCGTATCCGGCGCCACGTGCCCTCCCCCTCGATTGATAACGAACCGTTCTGAGCCTATCCCGTTCCGGACTTTCCCTCGACCACACATCGAGCCCTAACCTGCGGATATGACGATTCAACCGACCGCGGTACCGGACACCGCACTCAGCCACGGCGACGCAGGAGGCAGTCATGCATAAGTTGTTGGTCCTGTACCCCAAGCCCGCCGACCCCGACCACTTCCGCGACTACTACGTGGCCAAGCACCTTCCACTGGTCAGGAACTGGCCCGGCCCGCTCGCGTGGCGCTACAGCTTCGACGTGGCCGCGACCAACGGAGAAGCACCGTATTTCGCGGTCTTCGAAGCCGAGTTCGCCGACGCCGCCGCCATGGCCGCGGCGCGGGCGTCGCAGCATGGCCAGCGGCTCGCCGCCGATGTCGCCAACTACGCCACCGGCGGTGTGGTCATCATCGACTACCCGGTGCAGGACGGCACCGACTGAGGCAGGCGGTACGCCGGGGCGGCGGCCCCGGCGTCCGTCACCCTCGATCGACCGCCCACTCGGGGCGGTAGTCACGGTGGTCGGACCAGAGAGCGGCCATCGAACGCACGGTCGGGCACGGCCAGTCCACCGGCCCCTGGTCAGCGGGGTCACGGCACACCGAGCATCGGTGGTGCGCGTCCGGCGTGTGCCGGCTGAAGATCAGCCGCAGCACCGCCAGATGCCGCAGCGTCTGCTTCGGTGTCAGCACGCCCGGCACGAACACCGTCGACGGGGCGGTACGGCTGTGTTTGGGCCGCACGAGGCGCACCCACTCGTATGTGATCTCGCGGCCGCTGTCGCGGAAATCGTGCTCCAGATTCACCGCGAATTCCGCGGCTTCCTGCTGCTGCTCCAGTCGCCGGTCGATGAACTGCTCGATGGACATCATCGCCGCACCATCCACAAAGCGGTCGCCGCCACGACCAGAACCGCCCACAGCACCCAATACAGCGAGCTCGCGCCCGTGGCGACAAGTACCGCGGCGACGATGGCGAGCACTACGACTGCGGAAGTGCGCATGATCGATTGTCTCTCACGACGCCCGATATGCCACGAAGGCCCCGCGCACTGATCCGCCGGCACCGCGGGATCCCGATAACCCTCGCCTTCCCGTTCCCGCTGACCGAGACATCCGACCGAGGTCCGCACGCGAGTTGGCCATCGTGTGTGAACGGCGTCACGTTGGCTGGGGACGCTTCATGAGGAGGAGAGTCGATGCGGATTCTGGTCACCGGGGTCACCACGCCGAGTGGGCGCGCGGTGGCGCGCATGCTGCTGGCGGCGGGCCACGAGGTGGTGGGCTTGGATCGGCGACACCACCGCTATGTGGACCCACGCGTGACGCTGGTGGCCGGCGACCCGTCCGATACGCGGGTGTGGGCGCAGGCGGTCGACTCGGTCGATGCCATCGTGCACTTGGACGCGCACGCCGACATCACGGCGGCCGCCGCGGCCACGGGCATGCGCACGGTGATTCCCGTTGTGGCGGAATCCTTTTCGAGCATGGAGCGACCCGCCGTCAGCAGCGGGGCGAATACTCTGCTCGTGCGGACCCCGGTGGTGACCGGACGGCGCGTGGACCGCGACGGTCTGCGTGCGCTGGCAGCCCTCGCGCGTTCGCGCGACGGCCGGGCGTGGCAGCTGCTGCATTACGACGATCTGGAGCGCTTCCTGGTGCTGGCGGCCGTCTCGCAGCGCACCGGTGTGGTCGGATTGGCCGCACCCGGTGGGGTTTCCGGCGAGGATGTGCGCAGGACGCTGAGCGATGCCGGCATCGAGAACTTCCGGCGGTCGTGGCGCTCGGCCACGCCGAGCACCACGGTGGACATCGTGGACGCCGGCGAGGAATGGAACTTCCGGTACGGCTGGACCGCCCGCGAAGTACTGGACGACGTGGCACGCGGCCTGCGCGGCCGCACCACCGGTCGCTCCGGTCTCCGCGCCCGCCCCGGCGCGGTTCCGCTGCCCAGCCACGTTGTCCCGCAATCCACTCCGACCAGCGACGGCCATCCGCTGATCCCCGCCGCACCGGAAGGGCTGCAAGGCGAGTTCGACGATCTCGTCGACGCGCGGATGCCGGTGCATACCGCCACCAATACCTCCGAGGCGCTGCCCGGTCCGCTCACTCCGCTCTCCATCGACCTGCAGGCCGGCGCCATCCGGCTCGCGCAGGAGGCGATGGGGCACATGCTCGCGCTCGAGGGCATCGCGCTCGAGCATTTCGTCTCGCGCGCCACCAGCGTGCTGGGCCATCACATGTTCATCAACCCGTCCATCGGTGTGCTCACCGCCGCGAACATGCCCGGCTGGGACGAGGAGAGCATGCGCCGGGACGTCTACGGCGCGATCGGGGATACGGAACTGCACCCGCTGGGTCGCCCGCCGGTGCCGGGCGGCCGAGTCGGCACACTGCGGGCCGTCCGCCGGGTCGCCGCCACCGCACTGCGCTTCCGTGCGACCGCCGAACTCGTCAATGCCGCCTCGCACGCGGAAGCCCTTGATCGCGAACAGATCTCGGAACTCACCGACGAGCAGCTGCATGCCCGCGCCCTGCTCTGGCGCGATCGTCTCAACCAGGCGTGGCAGGCCGCCTCGATCGGCGTCATGATGACCGGCGCGGCCACCGCCGTGCACAAGGGCGAGGTGAAGATCGACCTGGAGCGCCTGGAGTCGGCGCGGCCCATGCTCGCCGTGGAACGCCTCGCGGCCCTGTGCCGCACCGATGCCGGACTGCGCGAGGTCGCGCGCGACGGTGAGGTGGCCGCCGCCCGGGAGAAGTCGCCGGAATTCGCCGCGGCCCTCGATGCCGAGCTCGCCACGGTGGGCCATCGAGGCCCCGGCGAGTGCGAGCTGATCAACCCGACCTTCGGCGACCGCCCCGAACTGCTGGTCACCGCGGCCGGTCGCGCCGCGGAACTGCCCGCGCCGCAACGGGAATCGGTGCACGAGCCGACCGGCCGCACAGCCAGGATGGCCGTCGGCGCGACCGTCTACCGCGAACGCGCCCGAGATGCGGTCGTGCGCGTCACCCACTGCCTGCGCCTGGCCACCCAGGAACGCGCCGCCCGCCTGGTACAGGGCGGCGAACTCACCGACATCGCGGATTCGGCCTTCCTGACTCTCGATGAGATCCTCTGGGCCCCCGCCGATCTGACGCAGCGCGTGGCTCGCCGCCGCGCCGAGCGCACCCGCCTGCAGGGCATCCGGATGCCCGATCTGGTGAACGGCCACTGGGAGCCGGAGGAAATCGGCGGAGCCATCACCGTCGGCGACACCCTCACCGGCCTCGGTGTCAGCCCCGGCGTGGTGGAGGGCACCGTCAAGCGCGTGCTGTCTCTCGACGACGACATCGAACCCGGCGACATTCTGGTCGCCTCGGTCACCGACACCGGCCACACCGCCATGTTCGGCTACGCGGGCGCGGTGGTCACCGATATCGGCGGCGCGGCCTCGCACGCCGCGATCGTGGCACGCGAATTCGGCGTCCCCTGCGTGGTGGACACCAAGATCGCCAGCACCGGACTGTCGGACGGCCAGCGGGTGCGCGTCGACGGCATGGCGGGAACGGTGACGGTGCTCGCCGACCCGGCCTGACCGTTCGAACACAACCCCGGAACCTGCGGCCACACCGGATCGGTGACCTTCGGCCCTGCGGTCGAGAGCCTGCGCAAGGGCGGCACGACCGTCGTCGTGGCGATGTACCACAAGCAGGTGGACCTCGCCCCGCTCATGATCACCGAGAAGACCTGCACCGACGGCCGGATCGACCCGAACCCGTTGATAACAAGCACATCCGACTCGACGAGGTGCTGACGAACGGCATCGACCTGCTGCGCGGCGAAGGACGCGAGTCCGAGGTGAAAATCCTGGTTTCCCAGGCTCGAGCAACGCCTCGGCCGATCGAGCGAAGTCGGCCGGGGTGTGCGCGGAATCAGGCGATGCGGCGGACGGCTCGGGTTTGGCGCGGGCTGAGCCGGGCGCGTGCGTCAGGGATTCCGAGGGGCCCGTGGGTGGGGCTTACTGCCTCTTGCCAGGACTCCGGTGGTGTCGTCGAGGCGTACGGTCGGCGCCTCGCTGTCGATTCTGCGTGGACGCACTCGCAGGGAGGTTCGTGGTCCGGCGGCAGGCGTGCCGTCGGGTGAGAGTGCTATCTGCTCGGTGACCGGGTCGGTGATCGGAGTGGTCTCGACCAGGTCGATCATTGCGCGGCCGCCGGGGAGTTCGTCGTCGAGGATCGGTTCGCCGAGACCGATCTTCTGTTGAATCTTCTTCAACCACCCTGGCGCCCACCAGCTGTCGTCGCCGAGCAGTTTCATGGTGGCCGGCACCAGCAGCATGCGCAGCACGGTGGCGTCGATGAACAGGGCCGAGACCATGCCGAAGGCGATGTACTGCATCATCACCAGATCGGAGAAGGCGAACGCGCCGGTCACGACGAGCAGGATGAGCGCGGCGGCGGTGATGATGCGTCCGGTCTGCGCGGTCCCGATGCGGACGGCTTCGGTGGTGCTCGCGCCGCGGGTGCGGGCTTCGACCATCCGGGACAGCAGGAAGACCTCGTAGTCGATCGACAGGCCGTAGATGATCGCGATGATCAGCACGAGCACCGGCGAGGTGATCGGTTGCGCGGTGAAATTGAGCAGTGCCGCGCCGTGGCCGTCGATGAAGATCCAGGTCAGGATGCCGAGGGTGGAGCCGAGACCCAGTGCGCTCATCAGTGCGGCCTTGATCGGCAGCACCACCGACCCGAAGGTCAGGAACATCAGCAGCATCGTGACGGACACGACCAGCAGAATCATCCACGGCAGGCGGGCCAGTAGCGTGTCGACACTGTCGTACTGGATGGCGGGCTGGCCGCCGACAAGGACTTGCACGTCGTCGGGTACGTCCATCGACCGCAGGTAATCGATGGTCGCCCCGGCGTGATTGCTGTCGGCGATCGCCGCGGAGGTGGTCCAGACATTGGTGCCCCTGGGCGGGGTTTGACCGATCGCGAAGGCGGCGCGGGGCGCGAGCCCGGGCGCCTGGTTGGCTTGGGAGATGATCGGGCCGACCTCGCTGGGATCGTCGGTGACGATGACCAGCTCGATCGGATCGGCTTTGCGCAGCGGGAAATACCGGTCGAAGTCGGCTTGCGCGACGCGGGTCGGGTTGTCCGGCGGCAGGTAGGTTTCGTCGAGTCCGCCGAAGGCCAGGTTCTTGACCGGGATGATCAGCAGCAACAGCACAATCGTCAGCGGGAGCATCACTTCGAGTGGATGACGCATGACCCAGGTGGTGAGCCGACCCCAGAAGCCGGCCTCGACTTCGTCGGCGGTCTTGGTCCTGCGCAGTCGCTTCCAGCCCCAGGCGTCCACGCGTGGACCCAGGACCGACAGCATGGCGGGCAACAAGGTGATCGCGGTGAGCGCCGCCAGCAGCACCGCCGCCATGGTCCCGTAGGCCACCGATTTCAGAAAGCCCTGGGGGAACAAGAGCATGCCCGAACTGGCGGCGATGATCATCGTGGCCGACGACGCCACCGTGCGCCCGGCGGTCATCACGGTGCGGCGCACCGCGGCGCGGGTGTCATACCCATCGGCGAGTTCCTCACGGAAGCGGCTGACGATGAACAGCCCGTAATCGATCGCCAGCCCGAAACCGATCATCGAAACAACCGCGCTGACAAAGGAGTTCACGTCGGCGAACTTCGTGATCACCATGACGATGCCGGTGGCGCCGACAATGGTGAGGCCGCCGACGATCAGCGGAAGCGACGCGGCGACGATGCCACCGAAGATGACGAACAGCAGGATCGCCACCGCGGGCAACGCCAGCACCTCCATCCGGCGCTGGTCCTGGGCCATCGTGTCGAACAGCGCGCCCCCGATCGGCTGCAGACCCGTCACCTGCACGGTGACGCCGTCGATGGCGAAGGCGTTCTCGACTTCTCGAAAATGGCGCATGGTGGTCGTGTCGTCATCGCCGATGATGGCGACAGCGGCGAAGGCGTGCCGCTTATCGGGCGAGCCCATCAGTTTGGGCGCGTACTCGCCGGTGTCGGTCTTCCAATACGCGGCGTTGACCTTGCCGATCTGCTCAGGATGCTCGCGGGGCAACCGGTTGAGGTTGTCGACGATCTTCCGGCTGAACTCGGAATCATCGATACTGCCACCATCGGGAGCGGTGTAGAGAACCAGGACATCGGAGAGATGGCTGCGCCCGTACGTGCGGTCCTTCAGTCGCGCGGCCTGCGACGACGGCGAGGTCGGATCATCCAATCCGCCCGGGCTGAGGTGATCATCCAGCCCCAGCCCGTAGCCGCCCAGAGCCAACAGCGCTCCCACAACGGCGCCGATGACACCCCACCGGAATCGATAGACCACGTCTCCCAAACGCGTGAACACCACAATTCTCCTTGTCCAGCCCGCGCACTTCGTCGACGGCAGACAACCGGCACCCCCTGCCCGCCCGAAACAGCCTGTGGCACAGCCTGGCAACCCATTCGGGCGGCAACACTGCGCGGTCCACGACGCTACTGACGAGGCCGGCCGAACAACACCGCCGCCACGCACAAACCGGCCATTTCTGTCCAGTTCATCAGCGCCGCCACAGTGGTCTCTCAAAGTCCGGAACCGGGATCCGGGAATGGGTCACTTCGGTTCGCTGCCGGAATGCGCTGCGGCCCAGGCAGCTATCTGCGCGCGCGAAGTGAATCCCAACTTGGCCAGGATGTGTTCCACATGCCCTTCCGCCGTACGTTGTGAGATCACAAGACGCCGGGCAATCGCTTTGTTGGTCAGGCCTTCCGCAACGAGATCGGCGACCTGACGTTCACGTCTCGTCAGCTCCTCCGAGGAAGGTTCGGCAGCTGGGCCCGCCGGTCGTTCTCGGAGCGCGAACCGCGCCGCGGCGTCGAGGGTCATCGCGGCGCCTTCCGCACGGGCCTTGTCGAAGGCACGCATGCCGAGCGCTCGGCGGCTATCGCGCGCGCACTCGTCCCGGTAGGTCAGCAGCTCGTGGAAGATCAGTGCGGAGGAGGAGCCTGCGATGAGTCCCAGCGTGTCCGCCGCGCCCATCAGGACAGCAGCACGGTGGGCTTCGCGCTGGTCGGCGGCAATCCAGGACAGCGTCTCCAGGCAGCCCGCGGCGACGAGCGGATCGGCTATCAGTTCGGACGATCGAATACCGTCTTCCAGCAGGTGCGTTGCGCGTTCGGCATCACCGCCGCGCCACACGGCGAAGCCCGCCGCCCACAATGCCCATGATCGATAGATCGTTTCCCCGGCGTCCTCGGTGATACCGAGCGTCTTCTCGTGACAGGCAACGGCTTCCGAAACATCACCGTGCAGGGCGTAGGCCCAGCCGAGGGAAATTCGCGCATTCAACAGAATTTCGAGGTCACCGGACGCCTCGTAGCCGCGGACGACATCGGCCAGGCGGGAAGCGGCTCGAGCACCATCGGCACCACCGAGGGCGAGAGCCACATCCGCCTCGTGATGGGCGACCAATGCCGCGACCAACGGTTCAGCGGACTTCTCGGCGAGGGCTCGGAGCTCCGCGGCCTGGCCGGCCGCAGTCCGTAGGTCGCCTTGCATAGCCGCCATCGCACCGGCGGCGTAGAGCGCCTTGGCTCGGTCGGTGGTCCGGCCGCCGGGTGAATGTTCGAGCACGCGTTCGTACCAGCGGCGCCCCTCATTGATCCGACCCTGCAGAGACCAGAACACATAGAGCCCGGCGACAATCGGGAGCCCACCGCCGTCGGACTCGGACAGGCTGAACTCCAGTGCCTTTCGCAGATTCGGCAGCTCTCGCTCCAGCCGGGCAACCCACTCCAGCTGGCGCGGACCGATCAACTCCGCGTCAACCTCGTGCACCAATCGTTCACACCAGTCCCGGTGCCGCTGCAGCAAACTCGGGTACTGCCCGGAGTCCTCGGCTCGATCTCGGCCGAACTCCTGAACCGTTTCCAGCATTCGGAACCGCACAGTGCCGTCGGCCTCTTGCCGGATGAGGATCGATTTGTCCACCAGGGCGGCCAACGTATCGAGCAACTGGGAATCGGTCAGGTCACCCGCGCACACCTGTTCGGCCGCGTCGAGTTCGAAACCGCCGGCGAAAACCGAAAGGGCGGCCCACAGCCGCTGTTCTTCGGGCGTGCACAGGTCATAGCTCCAGCCCATGCAGTAGCGCAGGGTCTGCTGCCGCTTCGGCGCGTCGCGCCCGGCGCGGGTCAGCAGGTTGTAGCGGTCGCCGAGTCGGGTCCGGATCTGCTCGATCGACATCGTGCGCAGCCGCGCCGCGGCGAGTTCGATCGCCAATGGCAAACCGTCGAGCCGGGCGCAGATCTGGGCGATGCCGCGTTCATTGCCCTCGGTCACTTCGAACCCGGGCACCGCCGCGGTGGCGCGTTCGACGAACAGTGTCACCGCGTGGTGTTGTGCCAGTGTTCGCGGGCTGTTCGGATCGGGAATCCCGAGCGGCCGTAGCGGATACACGGTTTCCGCGCCGATGCCGACGGCCTCCCGACTGGTGGCCAGAATTCGCAGGTTCGGACACGCCCGCAGCAGCGACTCGGACAACTTGGCAACGGCGTCGATCACGTGCTCACAGTCGTCGAGCACCAGTAGAAGATCGAGGGGTGCGAGGGCCACTATCAGTGTGTCGAGCACGGGTCTGCTGCCCTGGCTTCGTATTCCGAAGGCGGCAGCCACGACGTCGGGTAGCAACGCCTCATCGTGCAGCTCCCCCAGCTCGATCCGCCAAGCCCCGTTCGCGAACTTCCGCTGCGTCTTGTGAGCGACTCGCAGCGCGAGCCGTGACTTTCCGACCCCGCCGATCCCGGTCACGGTCACCAAATGCGCCCCCGGCAACAGGTTTGTGACCTCGGACAGCTCGGTCCGGCGATCGACGAAGCTGGTCAGCTCCAGGGGCAAGTTTCCGGTCCCCTCATGCAGCCCGTCGCTGGGGATACGTGGAACTTCGTGTGGCACTTCAGATACCGGAGGTGCGGCGGATTCGGGATCGGACCCCGGTTCCGCGCGCAGCGCCATCTCATCGACCGGGAGACCGTGATCGAGTTGTATTCGGCGCAGTCTTTGACCCAGCACTGCCGCGGTGGGGCGGTCGTGCGGGTCGCGAGACATCGCCGCCTCGATAATCTCGCACACATCCTCCGGGATACCGCGCTCGTGCAAGTCCGGAATCGGGTGGCTGGTGATCCGAACGAACTGGGCAACGACCTCCTCGCCGCTACGGCGTTCGAAGGCCGCGTGGCCGGTGAGCGCACAGAACAACGTCGCTCCCAGCCCGTAGACATCCGAGGCGCGGCTGGGGGCCTGACCACCGAGCACCTCGGGCGCGGTGAAGGCCGGCGAACCGGTGATCATCCCCGACGTCGTCTCGAACCCGCCGGTGATGTGGGCGATCCCGAAATCGGTCAACGCCGGCTCGCCGTAGTCGGTGAGCAGGATGTTCGCCGGTTTGACGTCACGGTGCAGCACTCCGGCTCGATGCGCTGATTCCAGCGCGCCCGCCATCTTCACCCCGACGTGAAGCGTCTCCGCGAAAGACAGCGGACCACCGTCCCGGATACGAGCGTCGAGCGAGCCCCGAGCGTGATACGGCATCACCAAATAGGGCTGACCGGTTGCGGTCTCCCCGAACTCGAGCATCCCGGCGATGTTCGGGTGCCCGGTCAGCCGCCCCATCGCACGTTGCTCGCGAAAGAATCGCTCCCGATTCTCCGCCAGTTCCCCAGTGAGAACCTTCACCGCGACAGTGCGATCCGCGGCGACTTGAATACACCGATAGACAGCCCCGAAACCACCCCGCCCGATCTCGTCGGCCTCGCCGAACCCGGCCGCGCGTAACTCCGTGACAACGTCGAGACCGGCATCACGCTGTGTTTCGAATGGATCGCTCTCAACCATCGGTTACTCGCAATTCGCCCGCGGCGGACACCAGTCAGAGTATCCCCGCACCCATGCTCGGACCATCGCAAACAGCTTTCGGTCCGCGTCGACTCCGATCACCCAGTGCAGTTTGCACCCAACCGATTCGAAGAGCGGTGGGACTTGGTGCTGGTTGCCGCCGAGCCCGCCGAGCAATGTTTGACGTCTGTCTCCAACCAGTTCGTGTTCGAGACACCCGCCTGTCGAAGCCTCGAAGGAGTGCCGATGTCCGATCCCAAACTCGATGTCTACGCCCAGAAAATGACCGAGATCTGTGCGGCGGTCGCCGCGCATGACCTCGACACCGTGCTCGCGTATTTCGACGACGAGTGCGTCGTGGTCAATGGCGCGGCCGGGACCGTTGGTGGCAAGACAGCCCTCCTGACCGGTTTCGAGGAAATGTTCGGGCTGTTCAACGATTGGACCCCCCGCGTCGCCGCGTCCTTCCTCGAGGGCGACACCCTCGGTGTGCTGTTCGAGGCAACCGGAACCAACGAAGAGTCCGGCCGAACCGTCACCTGGATCGGCACCGGACTTTCCACGTTCGATCCGGAAACACTGAAGATCGTCCGCGACGTCTACTTCATGGACGAGGAGGCTCTGGAGCAGAAGCTCCGCAACCCGGAAGCCGCTGCCGACCGGGGCTAGGCATGTGTCGAGGGGTGACACCGGGTAGCGGTGTCACCCCTCAACAGTTCCGCGAAAGCTGTTGTCCAGGATGTGGCGGCCAGCCACCGCGTAATCGACGCGCACACTGATGACGAAGCTGCGCGACCGTCGAGTTCGTCAGCGACCGGGCCGCGGGTGAGTCCAGCAAGTTCATCAAGCGCCGGTGAAACTCCTCCGAGAACAATCCGAACCTCACGAAGGCCTCGTCGTCGTTGCCGCCAAAGGGTGCCCATTCCGCGGCGAACTCCAATAGCGCTCGCTCCCAAGGATTTGCAGGTCGAGGTACGGAGGCTCCGTCCGTTCCTCGTGCATACTTCGAGTCTCCCGCACCTTCGGTAATCAAAGACTTCACTGTTCTTTCTATGACTGAGCCACGCTGGTGACATATCACAACATCGGTTCGGGCGATGGTCCGCCAACCCGGCAAGTCAGGTGCGCGCGATTCCGAGCTCCTGGGCACGACGTGCCGCCTGCGTACGGTTCCGTACCCCGAGTTTCCGGTAGAGGGCGCTCGTGTATTGCTTGACGGTCCAGCGCGAAATATTCAGCAACAGGGCCATTTCCGAGTTGGTCAAGCCCAGCGCGAGATGCTGCAAGACATCGAATTCACGTTTCGACAGGTGTGGCGCCGGATCGCACTCCGGAGGTTCGTGATCGCCTTCCGCGGCCTGTCTGACTTCGGCGACCAGCACCGCGGACGGCAGCCGTTTCGGTAGCACCCCTACCGCTCCACACTCCAGGGCCCCGGCGTGTTCGATTTCCATATCCGATGACAACAGCAGTACCCGGGCACCCCGAATACATCGCACAACATCGTGGCACAGCTCGAAACCGGTGGGCGCCGGGAGCGACGTGCTGATCAAAACGATCTGGGGGCGATATTGCAGGACTACCTGCCACGCAATTTCCGCGGAGGACGCGCTGTGGCAATTCCCCACCCACGGTTCCCGAGCCAGCAGCGCATGCAATCCCGCCTGTATGAGCTCATGCTCTTCGACAACGAGAACATCTTGTCGTCCCTGGAGCCGCATCCCTGACGAGCCGGGTACAGCCGCCGGCACCGCGGTGACAGCACGCGTGATCGGATGTCTCCGGCGATCGTACGCATCCGGCAGAACAGCCGCGGACCTCGCAGGCATACCCGGTCTCCCGTCTGTCGATCCGATGTAGCGGTGTGGCTCTCAACCGTGCTCGGGGCGGGCGGGGTGATCAACGTGAATTCCGCTCTCGATTCGTCTCGCGGCGGGTGCAGATTGCACACATCGCGCCGTCGCGTCGAGCTGATCCCCGAACCGGAGACACCCGCCCGGGCCGCGGAGCGCAAATCAGCGCGGACATGAAGGGATCCATTTCCTTCACGTCCGCGCTGATGGTCGATCTCCGGTCAGATTTCCCCGGCAGCGTGCAAGGTGTCGTACATCTGCACAGCGCTCGCGATACCCACGGGGATCCCGAGCAGCGCGGCGCCTGTCACCCCGCCGAGCCCAGCGCCGACGCTGGCACCCACGAGGCAACCGAAAGCGGCAGCCGGCGCCGCGATCGGCCCGGTGGGAAGGGCGACGAATCCGCCGGTGAGCGCACCGCCGACACAGCCGAGACCCATACCGATCACGCCACCCGCGAGCGTGCCGACGCCGGTCGCGAGGCCGAACTGCGTCGCCGCGAGACCCAAGGCGGCGTTGAAGTCCGCGGTCGCGTCGACATCGCGGATCGGCGGCAGTTGCGAGGGATCCGAAACGGGCGCCATGGCAGCCTGCGCCATCGGCGAGATCGCGGCAGACACCTCACCCGAGTCTCCGTCCGAGCCGCCCTCGGCGTAGGTGATCGGAGCTCCCGCCACCAACGCGCCCTGGTTGTCGAGCACTTGGAAATCTCCGCCGCGAGTGGCGAGCGACCCGAGCGGCGTATCGACCACGACGGAGTGATCGACGGCGTTCACACGATATTGGATTCCGGGGCCGAGATCGACCTGCAGCGGGGCGACCCCCGGCGTTGACTCCGGTGCTGCCTGAGCATTGCCGCAGGCGAGGACGACCAACGCGGTCCCGGCGACCACAGATGTCGCGATTCTCGCATTCTTCATGCTGTTTCACTTTCCGAGGAATTATTCGACATTTCGCCCGACCGCCGGCGAAAGAGTGCCCTCGTTCAATGGCGGCGAATTGATAGCACCGGGCGTTCAGCCGAGGCGGTTGCAGTGGCCCCGAACCTCCCGCGAGAGTGGCCTGGAGCACAGCGATAAGAATGGTCCAGCAATCCCGGATTCAATATCCCCCGAATGGGCACTGCCGCCGTGGCGACAGCCGATCCGACAGGCTGCCGAGTAGTGCGAAGCCCGGATGCCTCGTCGAGCAGAGGTGGACCCCTGGCAGTGCACCATGCACCGTTCGATGTCCTACCTCGGGTCACACTGTCGTGGATTGTCCAGCGCCCGTAACCCACACTGAGACGGCCGTCACACCAGCGGCCCGATGGAGCTCGTTCCGGCACTCGCCGCACGGCTGCCTTGGTTCGAGATCTCGACGAAATCGTACAGATAGTTCGCGAAAAGACATTTCGCGTTTCTTTGCATATGGAGTCGCTGGGATGGCAATGAAAGTTCGACTCCGATGAAGGAAACAGAATGCACGAGTGCTTACCGATCGGACGGCGGATCGCTGCCGTCCACGAATCGGATCCGAATATTCCGCTGAACGGGGTTGGGGGGCACCGGTGAGCGAGATCTTCGAACGCGCGGACAGCGCTCCGGACCAATCCGATGCGCACCTCGACCGCGGCCATCTCGGGCGCACGGCTCTGATATCACTCAGCCTGGCGTCGTTCATCCCGGCGGTGTCATTCGCCCTGGCGCCGTCCATGCTGTTCGGAGCCGCCGGCCCGGCCGCGTGGCAGTCGTCGTTGCTCGCCGTGGTGGTACTCGTATGCGTCGGCTGTTCGGTCGTCTATTTCGCCCGTCGATACGTGGCGACCGGCTCCCTCTACTCGTATGTCGGCCATGTCTTCGGGCCGTGGGCGCGCTACCTGACAGGCGCGGCTCTCGTGGGCGGGTACATCGTCGGAGTCGCCGGCCTGATCGGCGTCGTAGGGGTATTCATCGGTAGCTTCCTCCACTCGATGGGTGTGGCCTCGTCCATGACCTCGGGACCCCAGGTGATCGTGCTGGCCGCGACTGCCGTCATCGCGGCCGCGATCGCCTTCCGGGGTCTGGACACGTCGATCCGCATCGCCGTGGGACTGGCGGTCCTGTCGATTCCGCTGGTCGTCGTGATCGCGGTCGCCAGCGCCATGCATACCGGGCTCGATCTCGGCACCCAGTTCGACCTGGCGCACTTCAGCATCGCTGACACGCTCCGGGGAACCGCCATCGGAACGACGTTCCTGATGGGCTTCGAAAGCTGCGCGGCGATGGCCACCGAAACCCGAGACCCCCGACGAAACATCCCGATCGCTGTGATGGCCGTTCCGGTCATCGTCGGAGGCGCTCTGCCGCTGTTCACGATTCTTCAAGTGCCCGGCATCGTAGCCGCGTCCGACCAACTGGCAGCGGGTGCTTCCTCCCCCGCCGCCCTGGCCGATCAGGCCGGACTGGGTTCCTGGGTCGGCACGGTCAGCGATCTGGTGCTCGGCTTCGCCTCGTTCGCCTCGGCCATCGGATTCCTCAACTACGGAGCGCGTTTCGCGTTGACGCTCGCCGAAGACGGCCTACTGCCCACCTTCATCGCGCGTGTGCACCGGCGCCACAAGACTCCCTACATCGCGATCGCGGCGCTCGCGGGCGCCAGCTTCCTGTGGATCGCTGGAATGACGCTCTGGCAGGGAGACATCGTCTCCGCATACACACCCACTGCCACCCTGGTGGTCTACCTGTGGGTCATTCCGTACATCCTCATCGCAACCGGCGCGGTCGTATTGACAGTCCGTGCACGGCAATTCCGCCCGATCATGTGGCTTGCCGCCGTGGTCGCGGTCGTGGCCATGGCGGGTCTGATGATCGACGGAATCGACAGCCCCGAACCCGGTGCGGCCGGCTACATGGCTCAGGTGAGCCTGTGCATCATCGCGGCGCTGGTCGTCGTCTTCATGGCCACCAAACAACGACGACCGCAGAGCGCTCACGAGGCGACCGTGGAGCCGTCGGAGTCGCGGGAACAATGAGAACCATCGACAGTTCCGCGACACCGGGCCGCGTCGCGATCGTCGGCTGCGGGCTGATGGGGTCTGCGCTGGCACGGACCTTCGCCGCGAACGACCACATCGTGGCCGCTTGGAACCGCACACACAGCCGGGCCGAGGCGCTGGCCGACTACGGCGTGCGAGCCGAACGATCGATCGAGAAGGCTATCGGCACAGCGGACTTGGTCGTCGCCTGCACCACAACCTATGACGTGCTCACCGCGAGCATCGCAGGGTGCCCCGACTGGAGCGGAAAGACACTGGTCAATCTCACCTCCGGTACACCCGCCGAAGCCGAGACGATGCAGCGCTGGGTCGGCGACAGAGGCGGGAGTTATCTAGACGGGAGCATCGCGTCCTATCCGCAGGACATCGGCTCCTCCGACGCGGTGATCTGTTACTCCGGCCCCACCGCAACGTGGAACGAATGCCGACAGATCCTCGGGTGTCTGGCCGGAACAACGCGGCACATATCGGAACACGTGACCTCGGCGAACCTGATGCTGGCATGGTGGGGATCGTTCCTCACCTGCTGTCTCGCCGCCTATGTCGAATCCGCGGCCTACGCACACAGCGAGGGTGTATCCACCACGGAGTTGCGGGAATTGACCCCGCTCGTCTTCGATCTGCTCCACCACGCCCTCCCGGAGATCGCAACCGCGCTCGACACGGGCCGTCACGAAACAGACCAGGCCACGATCGACACGTTCCTCGATGGCACCCGCGCGGGCCTGGCCGTGATGAACGCCGCCGGCCATGACGCCCGACTACTCGGCGCCGCCCTCGAGAATCTCACTGCCGCAAGCGAAATCGGGCTCGGGAACCTCGGGCTCTCGGCGCAGGTAGCGGTACTCGGAAGACGGGGTGGCGACCGAACCCATCGCCACGCCACCCCGCGACCAACTCCCGATCACAAGGAATAGAGGAAGCGTGTCCAACCTGAGCCTGAACCTCACGGCGGCCGCGAGCCGACTCCCCGACCGCCGAGCGCTCATCAGCGGCTCCACGGCCATCACCTACGCCGAATTTCTCACCGCCTCCGCAAGAATGGCCACCTTGCTGGAAAGGATGGGCATCTCCCCTGGCGACCGAGTCGCCATCATGCTCCCCAATGGGACCGCCTTCGCCATCGCGTTCTACGGCATCTTGCGACGCGGTGCGATTGCGGTGCCGATCAATCCACTGTCGAAGAACCGAGAGGTCGAGTTCTATCTCACCAACACCGCGGCCACAGCCCTGTTCGCGACCTCGGCAGCCGCGGACGAGGCCGCCACGGGCGCCGCGGCCGCCGGAACGTCGGTCGTGTTCGTCGATGACGCGACGATCGGCGATCTGATCGACGGGCTCCCCGCCCAGGCCGCCCCCGTCGACCGCGCCGCGAACGATACGGCGGTCATCCTGCATACCTCCGGCACCACCGGGCGTCCGAAAGGCGCGGAACTGACCCACGGGGGACTCGGGCGCAACGCCGACGTCGTGGCCCGCATGCTCGCCGTGGACGCCGACGACGTCCTCATCGGCTGCCTGCCCCTGTTCCACGTCTTCGGCCTGACCTGCGGGCTCAATGCGGCGGTCCTGACCGGCGCGGCAGTCGCCTTGATCCCGCGTTTCGACGCTCATGCGGTGTTGGAGACGATCACGCGCGAGAAAGCGACCGTGTTCGAAGGAGTTCCGACAATGTACGCGGCATTGCTGGCGATCGCGGACAGCTTCCCGCCGGAGGCGGCCGCGTCCCTGCGGGTCTGTATGTCCGGCGGAGCGGCGTTGCCGGTGCAGGTTCTCTCCGACTTCGAACACGCTTTCGGCACAGTGATTTTGGAGGGCTACGGCCTGTCGGAGACCTCGCCCGTCGCATGCTTCAACCATCTCGGCCGGGTGCGCAAGCCCGGCTCGATCGGCACTCCGATCGAAGGCGTCGAGATGCGCATCGTCGATCCGGACGGCAACGCGCTTCCCGTCGGAGAGCCCGGGGAGATCCAGATCCGAGGGCACAACGTCATGAAGGGCTACTGGAACCTTCCGGACGCGACCGCGGCGGCGATCGACGACGACGGCTGGTTCGCCACCGGCGATATCGCCGAGACCGACGCCGATGGGTACTTCTGGATCATCGATCGGAAGAAGGACCTCATCATCCGCGGCGGCATCAATGTCTACCCCCGGGAGATCGAAGAAGTGCTCTACGAGCATCCCGCTGTCGCCGAGGCGGGCGTCATCGGTATCGCGCACACATTGCTCGGTGAGGAGATCGGGGCCGCTGTCGCCCTCAAAGCAGGTATGCACGCCGAGCCGGCGGAACTGCGCGACTTCGTCAAAGACCGTCTCGCCGCGTACAAATACCCGCGCACCGTGTGGATCGTCGATGCCTTGCCGAAGGGCCCGACCGGAAAGATCCTCCGACGCGAGATCACCGCGCCCGCGAACTCGGGCTCGTAGCTCGAGAACCCAGTCCCCCGACGCAGGTGTTGCGAAGCTGCGTCGGGGGCAGCGCTTTTGCGGTCGCCACAGCGGCGTACACCAAGAATCACTGTGCTCGGCAGCGGTCCGATGCACTCTGCACCTGTGACGCGCGACACGTTTCCGAATAGGCTGATCGTCCGAAGCAGGGTGTGGAAAGAAGGGGCGAACTTGGAAGAAGACCAGCGGCGACTGCCTTCACCACGGGTGCGCGAACTCTTCCGAACGGCGGCGACCAATATGCAGGAGCACGCGGCCGAGATCGCTCACCAAATGTGGGCCGCGGGCCAGCGAGGCTTGCGTGGGGGCGCCCTGGTCGAGGATCCGGTCCTCTCCGAGACCGATCGTCTGTTCACCCGATCCACACTGACCCATTGGCTTACCTCCAACATCGATGACCCCGGCTGCCACGTCGAGCCGAAAATGATCGCGGAAACCAGGCACTATGCGCGCGACCTGGCGCTTCGCGGATTGGATGTGAGCGATGTCGGGCCGTGGCGCGCCGCCCAGCATGTCGGCTGGTCGGCGTGGCTACGGTTCTGTTTCGACACCACCGACGACAAGGACGAGCTTCGCGAGCTGGTCGAATTGTCCGGCAACTCGCTGGGGGCTTTCATCGACGATTCGATGGCCGCCGTCGCGGCATATATCGAAGCCGCGAGGAGCGAGCTCGCCGAGGGACCGGAGATCGAGCGGCTGACAACGGTTCAACTACTCCTGCGAGGCGCTCCCATCGCACGCCCTCGGGCCGAGGCCCAGCTCGGCTACGCACTGACCGGCAACCACCTGGCGGCGATACTGTGGGCCGACTCCCACGATCGACTCGCCGGCCTCGAGGAAGCCGCTGAGCGAGTGATGCGCGCGGCGGGCGCCGCGGGCCGACTGACGCTCGTCGCGGGAACGGCGACGCTGTGGGTGTGGATGCCGGTGAGTTCCGCGCCACACCGAACGGACCTCGACCGGATCGTGGCGGACATTCCGCACGTTCGTATCGCGCTCGGACGCCCGGCACGCGACGTGCACGGCTTTCGCCGCAGTCACCTCGACGCGGCCGCGGCCCAGGGGCTGCTCACGCGCCTCCGGTCCGGGTGCCGAGCCGTCTGTTTCGAGGACGTACAGCTCATCTCCCTGCTCACGAACGATCTCGCGGAGGCACGGCAATTCGTCGCGGACACGCTCGGTGCACTGGCGACCGCCGACCACGTGCTGCGCGAGACCGCTCGCGTTTTCATCGCCGAGCAGTTCAACACTTCGAAGGCCGCCGATCGATTGTTCGCCCATCGCAACACGATCGACCGCCGCCTCGCCCGCGTGGATGAGCTGCTCCCGCGCCCACTCGCGCAGAATCCTGCCGCCGTGGACACCGCGTTGGCGCTGGTCGAGCTGCAGAAGGACGAGTGACCGCGGCCGCGGGTCGGCTGTCTCGGCGGAATCGCGGATGCTGGGCAAGAAGTCGGAAGGTCGGGCTGATTGTCAGCGCTGACCCGATAATGGCCGGGCGACGGGGTGAAATGCCGCCGCCCGGCCGGGTGCTCATCGGGTGAGCTCAGGCCATGGCCCGAACGATCGCCTCAGCGATGCGGCTGATGCCGTTCCGGCTGGTCGCGCTGAGCGCGGTGAGCGCGAGGTACCCGTGCACGAGACCTGGTTCCCTGATCAGCTGGGTCCGGACGCCGCTTTCGGTCAGTCTCGCGGCGTAGGCGAGGCCGTCGTCACGGAGCGGGTCGAAGCCTGCGACGGACACCAGCGCCGGAGGCAGGCCGGTCAGATCGTCGGCGAGCAGCGGTGAAACGCGCGGATCGGTGCGATCGACGTTCGACGGCAGATACTGGTCGGTGAACCACGCGATCTGCTTGGCGGTCAGCGCCGGCGACTCGGCGAACTCCTGGGCCGAAGGCCTGGATCCCGCGAGGTCGGTGACCGGATACATGAGCACCTGCAACACCGGTCGAGGATTGGAACCACGCAGCTGCTGCGCAAGAACCGCGGCGATATTCGCGCCCGCGCTGTCGCCCGCAACGACAATCCGGTCGGGCCGAATACCCCAGGCACCGGTCTGAGCAACCGCATAAGCCCACGCGATCATCGCGTCATCATGTGGTGCCGGAAATGGGTGTTCCGGTGCCAGACGATACTCGACCGAAAGGATGTCCATCCCCGTCTGCTGGGCGAGTAACCGCAGCGGGCCGTCGTAGGCGGAGGTACTACCGAGGACGAATCCGCCTCCATGGAAGAACACCACGAGCCCGCCGGTGGAGGCGCCCGCACGGTACCGAGTTGCCGAGAGACCTCCCGGCAACTCGAGCTGCTCCACCACTCGCATCGGCACGGGCCGTTCCCCGTAGATCCTGGCATCCTTCAACTCGGCCGCACGCGCCTCGCGAGGGCTGAGATCGCTGAAATCGGGAGCCTTCGCGACCGTAGACATGAGCATCGCGATCTCCGGGGCCATCCGCTCACCATCCGCGTTCACCGGAATCTCGACCAGACGGTTCAGCAACGACGCGGGAAGCCTGCAAACCCCGATCCCGAGGCCTCGCTGCACCCACTCGCCGAACGAGAGACGGGTCGTCACAGGTGTGGTGGTCATCGCACCTGCGCCTTTCCCACGGACTTGGTCGCGGACGCCGCCTGTCCGGTGCCCCGGTCGGTCGTTGCCGAGCTGAATCGCAGGTGGTCGTCGACGAGCTCACCCCCGAGCAGTCGCTTGTCAGCCTGATACGAGGTGAGCATCCGCCACGGCAGCCGGGTGCCCTGCTTGGGTAGTCCATCCGCGGTGCGGGTCACGTAGCCCGCCTTCAGATCGAGCAGCGGCTCGGTCGTCATCCCGGGTTCGGCTACCGGCAAGACTTTGTTGTAGCCGTGCGCGTCCATGTGCCGAATCAGCTGGATGACATACTGCGCGGTCAGACCCACCTTGAGAGTCCACGACGAGTACTTCGTGTAACCGATCGCGAAGGACCAGTTCGGCAGCCCGGACAGCAGCATTCCGCGGTAGGTGACGCAGTCGCCCACATCGACCATTTGCCCGTCGACGGTCTGCGTAATGCCTGCGAACATGCGCAAGTTGAGGCCGGTGGCGGTGACGATCACGTCCGCGGGAATCTCCTCGCCGGACGTCAGCCGGATTCCGGTCGTGGTGAATCGCTCGATCGTGTCGGTGACGACCGAAGCCCGACCCGCGGCGATCGCTTTGAAGAAGTCTCCGTCGGGGGTCATACACAACCGCTGATCCCACGGGTCATACGGCGGATTGAAATGAGTGTCGACGGCGTAGCCCGCGGGCAGCTCTTTTCGGGTCAGGCCGCGCATCAGCTTCCGCCCCGAGGCGGGGAACTTCAGCATGTAACCGACGAAGAGGTAGTCACGCCACACGTTCTTGAGCCGAGTAGCGGCGTATCCACGCTCCAAACCAAAGGTTCGATAGAGGAATTGGGCCACCTTGTCGACGCGCGGAAGCGTCATCACATAGCTGGGGGTGCGTTGCAGCATCGTAACGTGCTCCGCCGCACCGGAACCCGTCGTCATCGCCGGAACCATCGTGATGGCCGTCGCGCCGCTTCCGATCACGACGACCTTCTTGCCGGCGTAGTCATAGTTCTCGGGCCAGAACTGCGGGTGCAGGATATCGCCGGTAAAGTCCTCGCGCCCCTCGAAACTGGGCGTGTAGCCCTCGTCGTAGCGGTAGTAGCCGGTGGCGCCGTAGACCCAATTGGTCTTGATGGTCACGGTTTTCGTCTTCTGGCCCGGAACAGCGACCCGAACCCGAAGGGTCCACGCGCACTCGGCGCTGGACCAATCGGCCGACACCACGTGATGGTGATAGCGGACCAGCTCGTCGACGTGGTTCTCGGCGGCGGCCTCCTCGATGTATTCGCGAATCAGGTGCCCGTCCGCGATCGCGTGTTCGTGACTCCACGGCTTGAACTGGTAGCCATACGTGTGGAGTTCGGAGTCGGATCGGACACCCGGGTAGCGGAAGAGGTCCCAGGTACCACCCATTCGGCCGCGCCCCTCGAGGACAACGATCTTCTTGCCGGGAAACGCGTCCCGCAGGTAGCACGCCGATCCCACGCCGGAGACCCCGGCTCCGATGATGACGATGTCGGCGAACTCGGGAGGGGCAGTGGTGCCGGCCATGTGAACTCCTAATGTGATCTGAGAGGGCCGGTTCTCTGGCCCTCCCGTCATGCTGTGTCAGCGGGTATGACCCACACCACACACATCGGTTGTGTCCTGGACCGGGATTCGGTGCACTATGCACCAGCTCGCATCGCGCGCGTCCGCTCAGGCGTCGAGGGGTGGCCCGAGGGGAAGCATCACGTGCTTGGTGCGCGTGTAGTCATCGAGGGCATAGGTGGAGTTGTCGCGGCCGTAGCCCGACTTTCCGAAGCCCGCCCACGGCATTTCATTGGTGAAGCTGAGGTGGGTGTTGACCCACACCGAGCCGAAATCCAGGTCCTCGGTGAAGCGAAGCGCACGAGCCGGATCGTTGGTCCATACCGATGCCGCGAGCCCGTACTCGACCGCGTTGGCCTTGGCCAACGCTTCCGCGTCGGTGGCGAAGGTCTCCACCGAGATCACCGGGCCGAAGACCTCCTCGCGCGCCATTTCCGACCCGGACGCGATGTCGGCGAGGATTGTCGCCGGGTAGAAGAACCCGGGGCCCTCGGGCACCTCTCCGCCGAGAACCACTGTGGCCCCGTCCATTCGCGCCCGGTCCACCATGCCGGCGACGCGGTCGCGCTGGGTTGCGCTGATCAAGGGACCCAGCTCGAACTCGTCACCCGATGCGGCATTACCGCTGCGGAGTTCTCGCGCGGCCCCGGCGAGGGCCGCCAGGAGCCGGTCCCGCAGATCCTCATGGCAGATCACCCGGGTGGCCGCGCCACAGTCTTGGCCGCTGTTGCCGTAACCCACCATCACCAGCGTCTGGACCAGCTGGTCCAGATCGGCGTCCGGGAAGACCACGACCGGCGCCTTCCCCCCGAGCTCGAGGTGGACCCGCTTCACCGTTGTCGCCGCGCCCTGCGCGACCAGCCGGCCCGAGCGTGCGCTGCCGGTCAGCGCCATCATGTCGATATCGTGGTGGCGGCTCATGGCCTCGCCGACGGTCGCGCCGTCGCCCACCACGATGTTGAGCACGCCGTCGGGCAGGATGCCGGTCGCCAGGTCGGCGAGGATCAGTGTGCTCAGCGGCGTCAGTTCGGAGGGCTTGAGCACGACGGTGTTCCCCGCCGCGAGGGCCGGAGCGATCTTCCAGGCTGCCATCAGGAGGGGGAAGTTCCAGGGCGTGATGGCACCGACCACACCGACGGGTTCGCGCCGGATGTAGGAGAGCCGACCCTCGACGTATTGGCCCGGGGCCGGCGTCTGAGCCGTCCGCGCCGCGCCCGCCATGAACCGGAAACAGTCGGAGATCAACGGAATCTCGTATGCCGCATAAGCGTAGGCCTTACCGACATTGAGGGCTTCGAGTGCGGCCAGCAGCCCGGTGTGCTCGTCGATGGCGTCCGCGAACCGGAACAACAGCTCGGCGCGGGCGCCAGGAGTCATTCGCGCCCAAGGGATGAGCGCCGCACGGGCCGCGGCGACCGCGGCGTCGACGTCGGCCGCGGTGCCGTTCGCCGCGATCCCCAGCCGGGTGCCGGTGCCGGGACTGGTCACCTCGATCGTCCCGGTACCCGTACTCGCGGCGAAACCGCCACCGATGTAGTGGGCTGGTGCGAGGTCATCGATACGCCGCTGCGCCGCGGCCAGGATCTTCTCAGGGCTCATGTCGCGTTCCTTCAGTCGGAAGTGGGAGTTGGGATGTAGGTCGAGCCCAAGGCGAGGACCGGCGCGAGCAGGTCGTCGTCGAGCAGCTGGTCCGGGGTGGCCTCCGCGGAGGGCGTCCGGACCTGGCCGGGGTAGCCGACGGCCTTCCGCGCCTCGGGGGCCATGTAGTAGGTGCAGCTCAGGAAATAGAAAGCCGCTTCGGCGAGGTCCACGGGCCAGCTCGCGACCACCTCGGCCGAGAGCTCATCGACGTCGGCGGCCAGCTCGGCGGTCCGGATAAAGGCCTCCGACAACTCTGGATTGGCCTGGAGCGCACGGATCAGCAGCGCTCGGTAGCCGGGCAGTGCCGTCATTCGAGGCGACCGGGTGCTCCCCGGGAACCACAGATCGGCGAGGCGCGCCGCACCGGCGCGGCACTTGTCGTCGGGAAAATCGATCACAGCGGAGTCCTTTGGTCGGCAGCGGTCTCGATCAGGTGCTCGGCGGCACGCAACGCGAACGCCGTGATCGTCGGGGTGGGATTCACCGCGGAGGACGTCACGAACACGCTGCCGTCGAAGATGTAGAGGTTGGGTACGTCGTGCGAGCGCCCATAGCCGTCGACCACCGACGTGGTCGGATCATCGCCGCAGCGCGCGGTGCCGAGCAGGTGCCAACCGGTCTCGCCCCCGAAATCCACCCGCTTGGTGGAGATCGCGCCGGCCGCCCGGTGGACCTCCTCGATCCGGTCCAGATTCCAGTCCAGAGCGCGCTTGCTCTCCTCCGACATCCGGTACCGGATCTGCGGCGCCGGGATACCGTCACCGTCGACGAGATCAGGGTCGAGGAGCACCCTGTTCTCGAAGTCGGGCAGATCCTCGATCGATGCCGCGAGCTCGAACGACCGGCCGTACAGGCGCTCGACGAGTGCGTGCCCGGCCGGACCGCTCCGCTCGGCGAGCGGCAGCTCCGCGAACCGTTGCAACAAGCTCACCGGTCCCTGCAGCACGACCGCCGTCCACTTGGCCCCGCGGTGGAAGCCGCGACTGAGGTCGGTCTCCGCGAAGTGCATGGACCAGATCGGGTGGCTCTCCGGGCCCACCCACGGCTGGACGTCTTGCTCGTACTCGCCCAGCACCGTCGCCACCGGGTGCATCATCAGGTTGCGCCCGACGTAGCCGGAGGAATTCGCCAGCCCATCCGGGAACAGCGAGGACGTGGACAGCTGCAGCAGTCGGGGCGTACCGATCCCGTTGGCGCACACGATCACCACCGGCGCGGACGTGTGCTGCTCGATCCCCGCGCGGTCGATCCAGGTGGCTCCGGTCGCGAGACCCGTCGCGGAGACGGTGATCTCCCGGACTCGCGCCCCCACCACCAGATTGACACCCGCCGCCAGCGCACCGGGCCACATCGCCACGTCGAAGGACGCCTTCGCCCCCTCGGGGCAGCCACTCCCGCACGTCCCCCAGCGAGCGCACGCCCCGCGAGAGCCGACGCCTTGCGACAGGATCGCGGAGGTACCGGGCCACCAGCCGATGCCCAGCTTGTTCATGCCCTCGGCCGCGATCCGGCCGATGCGTCCGATCGGGAGCGGCGGCTGCGGGGGCACGTAGCCGGGCGGGTAAGCGATATTGCCGCCCAGGCCCGAGACGCCGATGATCTCGTCGACGGCGTCGTAGTAGGGCCGCAGATCTTCGTAGGTGATCGGCCAGTCGTCGGCGATGCCGTCCAGCGTGCGGACCCGGAAGTCGGACGGGATCATCCGGGGCCACTCCGCCCAGTACAGGACGCTGCTGCCGCCGACACCGTTGAACATGAACGGATGCACGTCGGAATCGGCGTCGTTGACGGGGTAGTCACTCGGCCGGCCGCGGTGGTTCGGGTTGGGGTTCCAGCGTCCGGCGACGAGCAGCTCACGTTCGAGTTTGTCGCTGGGGTAGTCGTAGACGTCGGGCCAGTCGCCCTGTTCCAGGACCGTCACCCGGAATCCGCTCTCGGCCAGCAGTCGGGCGGCGGTGACGCCGGACGGACCCGCGCCGATGATCAGCGCATCGATATCGTCGCTCCTGGCGTTCGGGACGGTCATGGTCATGAGCGCACCTCCTTGGGGATTTAAGTCGATCGGTTGTGTTTAAATACGGTCATGCCGAAGATCGTGGACCATCGCCAGCGGCGTGCCGAGATCGCCGACGCCGTGCTCGCGATCGTCGCCGAGGACGGCGTGTCCGGTGTGACCTTGCGCGACGTCGCGGAGCGCAGCGGCTGGTCAACCGGTGTGCTGAACCACTACGTCGGTGGACGAGACAATCTGCTGCAGTTGGCCTTTCGGCACGCCTTCTGGCTCTCCGGCCGTCGCCTGGCCGCGATCGCGGAGGACACCGGACTGGATCCGGTCGAGCGGCTGGTACGGATCCTGACCGCGCAGATACCGCTCGACGGGCCGTCGGTGGCCTTCAGCCGGATCACCCTGTTCTTCTATGCCGAGGCAGCGAGCTCCCCGGAGAAGCTGGGGCAGGAGATGGTCAACTACCTCGCGTCGTGGCGCTCGACCGTCCAGCGGCATGTACAGGCGGCGCTGGTCTCCCGCGACCTGCCCACGCCCAGGGCGCAGGAGATCGGTGACTACCTGGTGGCACTGATCGATGGCTACGGCAGCTACGCGGTCCTCGGTTCGAACCTCTGGAACGGCGGTGATCCCGCCGTCGCGCCGCCGGTCCGGACCTGGGTCGACTCCGCGCTCGCGATGAGCACGATCGACCCGGCGCAACACTGAGCCTCCGATATCACGGCTCACGCACCACTCAGCGGCCATAGGTGTACTCCTGAAGTCGATCCGCCGGGCCAATCCCCCGGCCCGGCAGCAATATTCGGCCTCCGGGACCGACCCGCGCCACACACATCTGAGGTGTTCACGGACGCCGTGTGGTGCACTGTGCACCCGTTATTCGGGTCCGTCGGCCCAGGCGTCGGTGGACTTCAACCACGCCCGGTCCTCGACCAGCTCACGACAGGTGCTCGCACGTGCCCATTCCTCGCTCGCGAGGAGCGCACGATGGAACGGGATCAGTGTCGGTATGCCCGTGAGGACTGTCTCGTCGAGAGCCTTGCGCATCGCGTCGGTCGCAGCGCGGCGGTCTTCGCCCCAGGTGATCACCTTGGCGATCATCGGGTCGTAGTAGGGGTGAACATGGTCTCCGCCGGTCACGCCGGTGTCGACTCGCACCCGGTCCCCCGCCGGGGCGACAAACCGCTCGATCCGGCCCGGGCCCGGGCGAAAGCCCTTGGCGGCGGACTCGGCATTGATCCGGCATTCGATCGCGTGGCCCCTGACCCGCACATCGGACTGGCTGAAGGTCAGGGGCTCGCCGGCGGCAATGCGGATCTGCTCCGCCACCAGATCGAGCCCGGTGACGAGTTCGGTGACCGGATGCTCGACTTGGATGCGGGTGTTCATCTCGAGGAAGTAGAAATCGTCGCCGACGAGCAGTCCCTCGACCGTGCCGAGAGAGTGGTAGCCGGCGGCTCGCGCGGCCCGCACCGCGATCTCGCCGAGCTGTCCGCGCTGGGTCTCGGTCAGGAGCGGGCAGGGCGCCTCCTCGACCAGCTTCTGGTGCCGGCGCTGCACCGAGCAGTCCCGCTCGAAGAGATGAACGGTATTGCCGTGCATGTCGGCGATGATCTGCACCTCGACATGGCGCGGGTCCTCGAGGTAGCGCTCCAGGTAGACGGTGGCATCGCCGAAGAAGCGTTCGCCTTCGCGCGCCGCACCCTCCACCGCGGCGGCGAGCTCGCCAGGGTCGCGGGCCACCCGGAAGCCTTTTCCGCCTCCTCCGCTGGCCGCCTTGGCGGCGACGGGATAGCCGATGGCATCCGCCATCGCGAAGGCTTCGGGGCCGGGGTGGATCGGCTCGGTGAATCCGGGAACGACGGGGACACCCGCGGCTGTCACGGTTTCCCGGGCCCGAATCTTCGATGACATCATCTCCATCGACTCCGGGCTCGGACCGATGAACACCACTCCGGCCGCGGCGCACGCGCGGGCGAACTCCGGATTCTCCGACAGCAGGCCATAGCCGGGATGGATGGCTTGGGCGCCGGTGGCCAGCGCGGCCTCGATGATGCGGTCGATCCGCAGATAGCTTTCCGTCACCGGGGCCGCACCGATGGGCACCCGCTCGTCGGCCATCCGGACATGCAGGCTGTTCGCATCGACGTCGGAGTGGACGGCGACGCTCGCTATGCCGAGACGCCGCAATGTGGTGATGACGCGCACGGCGATCTCTCCGCGGTTCGCGACGAGGACCTTGTCGAACACGAGCTCAGCCCTCCAGCGTGACGAGGAGGTCACCCTCGGAGACGGCGGTTCCGTCGGAGACGTGAATCTCCGCGATGACACCGTCGTTCTCGGCCTCGACGGGGATCTCCATCTTCATGGACTCGAGGATGAGCAGCACGTCGCCCTCGCTGACTCGGTCACCGGGCGCGACGATGACCTTCCACACGGTGGCCACGCATTCGGCCGCGATCTCGTTCATGGTTGATTCCTCTCCGATGGTGCGCATCGCACCTGATGGTTTCGGTCAGCTCCGGCGGCGGCCGTGACGTTCGGGGTGCAGCGCCGCCGCCAGCGCTCCCTGACCGGCTTCGAGGAAGGCCGCCACGACCTCGCGGGTCTCGCGCGGGTCGATCATGTGCTCGACCCCGAACGCCTCCACGGTTCGCCACGGATCCACGAGTGCGCCCATCCGGGCCTCGATCTCCGCGCGCATCCGATCGGGGTCCTGCGCGGCTTCGATCTCGCGCCGATAGGCGGCCTCCACACCGCCCTCGATCGGCAGGTCACCCCACTCGCCGCTGGGCCACGCCAGGCGCAACCCGAGACGGTCCGGATTCGAGGTCGCGGACACGGCCAGGCCGTAGGCCTTGCGAACCTGCACCGTGATGATCGGCACCGTCGCCTCCACGACCGACTGGATCGCGCGCACTCCCCATCGCATGACATTGGCCCGCTCGGCTTGCGGGCCGACCATGAAGCCCGGAACGTCGACGAAGTAGAGGACCGGGAGGTGGAAGGTGTTGCAGAGGTCGATCAGCCGCACCTGCTTCTCGGACGCGGCGGCGTCCATGGCTCCACCGAGGTGCTGCGGGTTGCTCGCGAGGACGCCGATCGGCATTCCGTCGATCCGGGCGAGGCCGGTGATCAGGCTCTTGCCCCACCGGGCGCCGATCTCGAAGAAGGACCCTTCGTCGACGACGGCTCGGACCACTTTGGTCGCACGATAGGCCTGCCGCCGGTTCTCCGGGATGATCTCGAGGAGTTCCGGCGCCCGGCGGTCGACGGGATCGTCACACGCGGTGCGCTGCGGCAGCTGCCAGACGTTCTGTGGCAGATAGCTCAGCACCGCGCGCATCTGCGCGATGGCGTCGTCTTCGTCTCGCGCCAGGTTGTCGATGGTGCCGGTGCCGGTCGCGACCGGTCCGCCACCCAGCTCATGCTTGTCGACGTCGACACCGAGAGCACGCCGCACCAACGGAGGACCCCCGGCGAAGATCACGGAGTCCTTGGTCATCACCGAGAAGTGGCTCGCCACCGCCCGCGCCGCGCTGCCGCCGACGGCCGCACCGCTCACCATGGTCAGGACCGGCACCTCCGCGAGCAGCTCGAAGGAACGAGTCCAGCTCAGGGAGCTGGTGAGGTAGGCGTGCCCCTTGTCCTCCTGGGCCGCGACGTCGCCGCCGATGCCCTCCACGAACATCAGCAGCGGGATCTTGTACTCGTGGGCGAGGTCTTCGACGAAGCCACCCATGCCGCCCTTCATGCGGTCGAGATAGCTCTGCGGAGCACCGGCGCGCACCGTGAAGTCCTCACCGCCGAGCGCCACCGGTCTGCCGTCCACTCTCGCCAGGCCGCACACGTAGCTCGAGGGAAGAGTGCCCACCATGTTGCCGAGCGCGTCGCGCTCCTCGAAGACGGCGAATTCGCCTATCTCACTGAAGCTTTCGGCGATGGCGGCGATCCGTTCGCGAATCGTGTACCTGCCCTGCTCCTGCTGGCGCGTCACCCGCCGCTCGCCGCCGAGCTCGCGAGCTCGTTGGCGGCGTTCGCCGAATTGGGCCAGAGCGTCAGGCCAGTTGAATCCACCGGGTGCGTTCATCGGGGCACTTCCATGACGTCGGGCGACGTGATGTCGCGGGAGAGCAGGTGCTTCTGGACCACGCCGGTCCCGGCACTGCGGACGAACTCCGAACCGTCGGTGACGGTCAGGTATCTCGGGATGGCGAACCGGGGCAGAACCGTGCGGCAGTGTTCGATGAACTCGTCGATCACGAGGGACTCGCCGTCGGGGACGACGAAGACCTTGATCTCGTCCTCGCCGCCGTGCTCATCACGCACCGCGATGGCGACACACTCACGAACACCACGGGCGGTGTTCAGGCTGTGTTCGAGCTCCCACACCGAGATGTTCTCGCCGCGCCGGCGAAAGCTGTCCGTCCGGCGTCCGTCGAAGTAGAGGAAGCCGTCGTCGTCGAGGTGTCCGGAATCGCCGGTGTGGAACCACACATTGCGCCACGCGGCGACCGTCGCTTCGGGCCGGCGCCAATATCCCAGGGCTGCCAGGTGCGGGCTGCGCGGGCGGTACAGGATCTCACCGGTTTCGCCCACCGGTAGGGGCCGGTCGTTCTCGTCCACCACTTGGACCTCGATCGCATCGTGGATGCGGCCCGCGGCGCCGCGGCGCCGCTGCTCGACGCTGTCCATGGCGATGCCGTCGCACTCGGTTTGACCGAAGAGCGTGAGCACGGGGATGCCGAGCCGGTCCTCGAAGGTTTCGTAGGCGATCCGCGGCACCGGAGCTCCGACCAGACGGGTCAGGGAATGCGAGCCCGGCTCGGGCAACTCGGCCTGAGCGAGCATCGAGAGCATCGACCCGACACCCGTTCCCCAGGTGGCTCCGAACCGGCGGATGTCGGCGAAGTACTCCGATACGGAGAAGCGGTCGCGGAAGGCCATCGAGCCGCCCGACTGCAAGCAGGCCGCGAGCTGGACGTGTCCATCGACGTGAAAGAACGGCAGCGGGAAGTAGCCGATGTCGTCGGCGCGCAGGCCGAGCCGATCGATCCAGATCCCGGCGAGATTGGAGAAGTACGCGCGCGCAAGCATCACGCCCTTGGACGGGCCCGTCGTTCCTGATGTGTAGAGGATGGTCGCGAGCTCCCCGGGACCGAATCCGCGCTGCACCGCGTCGAGTTCGTCCCGCATCGCCTGGCCGATCGGCGCTATCGCCAACGCGCTCATCGGAAGGACATTCCCGACGGCCGCGTCGCGGACCCGGTCCAGGAGACCGTCTTGACACGCGATCAGACAGGGATCGGAGTCGGTCAGGACATGGGCCAGCATCGGGCCGCGGAGCTCGACATTGACCGACACCTCGACCGCTCCGAGCCACCAGATGCCGAACATCCACACGACCCGGTCGATCGAGTTGCCGCTGACCAGTGCCACGCGGTCCCCCGCCGAGACACCGCGGCGGGCGAGCGCGGCCGCCACGCGGCGCGCTCGATCCGCCAGCTCACCGACGGAAAGAACCTCTCGGTGGGATCGCAGCAGCACGCGGTGTGGGTCCTCGTTCACCGCGCGCAGCAGGTCGTCAACCGAGCTGACGCGGTCGATCACAAGCGGGCCAGGCCTGCTGACGTCGTTCACGAACTGATCCCTTCGATCAACAGAGGGGTTTCTTATTTGAGACACTTGATATAAAACGGTACTGGAACATCCGCTGTCAATACCCCATGGAGATCGCCATGAGCTGGACGACGACCGTGCACCCGTGGTCCTACGACTTCGACTACCTGGGCCACCTGACCGCCGCCGTCTACCCCAAGGCCTTCGAACAGGCACGGATCGAATATCTGCGCGACCGCTGGCAGACCCGCAATCCCGCGTATGTCATTGCCGCGCACCGGATGCGGTACGTCAGGGAGATTCTCGAGACGGACGCTCCACTGCGGGTCGTCATCCGACCCGTGCGGGTGGGCCGATCGAGTATCGATCTGGCCGAACTGCTCCTCGACGCCGGCGGCACCGTGTGCAACCACTCCGAGGCGACGCTCGTGGCCTGGGACGTCGAGGCTCGCCGCGCACGGCGGCTCACCGTGAGCGAGCGTGCCGCACTCAGCGCCGACGTCGACGTCGACCCCGCAATCCCCCACCAATCCGCGGGGTCCTGTCCCCGCCGGCAAACAGGAGACTGAAATTCACCATGGCTGCTGAACGAACCACTGGAAAACGCGTCCTGGTCACGGGCGGCGCGGGCGAGATGGGTGCCCACGCCTGCCGAGTGCTGGCCGACGCCACCGAGATCGCCGAGGTCCTCATCGCGGACCGCAACGAGCAAGCCGCCAAGGCGCTGGCCGATGGGCTCGGTCCTCGGGCGACGCCGCTCGGACTGGACATCTCCGCCACGGACGAGCTTGTCGACGCGCTCGCCGACGTCGACATCGTGCTCAACACGGCGGGACCGTTCTACCGCTTCGGTCCGATGGTGCTGCGTGCCGCCATCGCGACGCACACGCACTACCTCGACATCTGCGACGACTTCGAGCCGACGCTCGAGATGCTCGAACTCGACGCCGAGGCCCGAGCGGCCGGCATCACCGCGGTGATCGGAGTCGGCGCGAGCCCGGGCATCAGCAACCTGCTCGGGGTCCTGGCCATGAACGAGTGCGACCAGGTGGAGACCATCTACACCTCGTGGCGCGCGTCCGGGTTCCAGCGCGCCGAAGTCGACACGAGTGTGCAGTCCACCGCGGCGATCGAGCATTGGGTCCACAACTGCACGGCGACGATCAAGGTGTGGCGCGACGGCGGCCTGGCCGACGGTCTGCCGCTGGAGGAGCGGACGATCAGCTACCCGGGTTGGGGCGAGGCGACGGTCTGGGTGTGTGGTCATCCGGAGCCGCTCACCCTGCCCCGGATCCGCGCTGGCGTACGGGAGTCGCTCAACCTCATGACATCTCGTCCGCGTTTGATGGACGCGGTGATCCGCACGGCCGGTCGAGTCCGCTCCGGTGAACTCGATGTGGCCGCGGCCGGCGCGGCCCTGGTACTCGAACCGAGCACGATGGGATCGGCGGCGGGTCCCGCGCCGACATTGCCGGTGCTCTTCGCGGTCGCGGAGGGAACCAGGAACGACAAGCGGATCCGGGTCGGCGCCCGGCCCCTGATCGTTCCCGATGACAGCATGGGCACCATGACCGGCATCCCGCTGGCGGTCGCGACTCTCATGGCCGCACGAGGCCAGGTCGACCGGCCGGGCGTCCACGGCCCCGAGGTCATCGACGCGCTCGCCTTCTTCGAGAATCTGGCCCGGTATGCGGGCTCCCCCGGCGAGGGTCGGACCGATGTCGTAGAGGTCGTCGTCGAGGAGATCACCGTCTGATCCACCACCTTGGGGATGGGCGGCTCCGGCCGCCCATTTCAGCGTCGGCGCGGAGATGGGGTGGCGCCGCTCGGCGGTGCCACCCCATCGGACCGTGGTCGAGAAGCGCGTCCGGGCCTACGCTCTGCCGGCCACCGGCTCATGGGAGACCTCGGCGGTCTTCACGCCGGCCGGAGCGGCGATTTCGGCCGCCGCTCGTTCGCCGGCGAGGACCGCGCCTTCCATGGAGCCGGGCCAGGCGGCGGAGGTCTCGGAGCCCGCGAAGTGGAGGCGCCCGGCCGGGGCCGCGTAGTCCGGCCCGCAGGTGGTGAGGAGTCCGGGTGACCAGATCGGAACGCACCCGGTCGTCCAGCGCTCATCGGTCCAGTTCATCTCGTGGTATTCGTCGGGATGCAGCGCCTCGTCTCCGAACGCGCGCGCCAAGCCCGCGAGCACGGCCTGACGCCGCTGGGCAGCATCGCCCGGCATCGGGTCCGGCAGATCGGCGCCGACCCCGCCGTCGCCTCGGGCGAATCCGACCAGGACGCCCTGTCGCTCGCCGGGTGGAGTGTCGTCGAAGGTCAGCATCAGCGGCGCGGTGTCGCTCATGGTCGCGCCGCTGAGTCCTTGACGGCGCCAGAAAGGTTCGGGATAGACCACGTGCACCTTGTAGGCGTGCGCCATCGCCAGCCGCTCGCCGAAGGTCCGCTGGGGCAGCGGGAGCTGGGGGTCCACGCGGATGGCGGCGCGGTCGGATGGACTCATGGCGATCACCACGTGGCGGGCATGATGGGTGCGGCCGGGGGTGTCGACCTCGACGCGGTCGTCGTACTGCCGGATCGCGAGGGTCGGAGCGTCGAGGACCAGGCGGTCTCCGAGGTCGGCCGCCATCCGCAGGCTCAGTTCGGCGGATCCGCCCGTGAAGGAGCGCTCCTCCCCGCCGGAGAGCGAGGCGAGAAGCGCCTCCACGCCACCGATCGAGCGCAGGTGCCGGAGGACGAACAGCAGCGACAGGTCGCCCGGTTGAGCCCCGAGGGTCAACGTGGCGATGATGGCCCACAGGGTGCGTGCCGTTCCGGTCATGGTGCTGCGGTCTACCCAGGACGCGAAGGTCAGGGTGTCCAGCCGAGCCGCCTCGGGCGTCGCGAGCGCGTCGGCGGCTGTGCTGCGCTTGCACAGGCGGCCCAGCCGGATCAGCGACTGCGCGAAGTCCGCCGAACCCAGCGGGTCCGCGGTCCACGGCATCGATCCGTTGAATTTCATTACGCGGCCACGACATTCGAACACCGCTTTGCCGTGCTCATGGTGGGGCCAGGTCGAGACGCCGAGCTCCTCACCCAACGCGATGAGGCGTTTGTACTCGGGGCCGACCAGCTGACCGCCCTCCTCCACGTACCGCCCGTTCTCGAGTTGGTGAACCTTCGTACGCCCGCCGACCCTGGAGCGTGCCTCGAGCACTCGCAGGGAAGTGATGCCCGCCTGGTCGAGGCGACGCGCCGCGACGAGCCCTGACAAACCGGCCCCTACCACGATCACGTCGACCGCGGCGTTCTCGCGTTCCATGAATTCCTCCTTGCGCCCGGACCAAATGTCGTAGCTCAGCTTCGTGACCGAGGTCACCTTCGCACTACCGCAACCCCCACCGGGCGCGGACCGCCGGCGGTGCACTATTCACCAGAAATCGCCGCCGGGAATCGACGCCGGCCCGCGTTGCCCGGTTGTCGCGATAACGGCTTTCGCACGCGAACCACACTGTGATCGGCGTCTCACTGTGCTTCGCGGAGTCTCGTTACGGTGTCGCGCGTGAAAGCAACCGACATGACAGGACCTCATCTGACCGGCAGTACCGCCATCGTCACCGGCGCATCACGGGGCATCGGACTGGCGATCGCACGAGCCATCGCGGCGGCGGGAGGCAACGTCGTAATGACCTCGCGCACACAGGAATCCGCTGCGGAGGCGGCGGCACTGGTGCAGGGCAACACCCTCGGTGTCGGCGCGCACGCGGCGGACGAAGACGCCGCTCGCCGCTGCGTCGACCTGACCTTGGAGCGGTTCGGCAGCATCGACATCCTGGTCAACAACGCGGGCACGAACCCCGCCTACGGACCGGTCATCGACCAGGACCGCGGGAGATTCGCGAAGACATTCGATGTGAACCTGTGGGCGCCGATCCTCTGGACCTCGCTGGTCACCCGCGCGTGGATGGGTGAACACGGCGGCGCGGTCGTCAACATCGCGTCCGTCGGCGGCCTGGTGGTCGAGGAGAACATCGGCCTGTACAACGCCTCGAAGGCCGCCCTGATCCACGTGACCAAGCAGCTGGCGCTGGAACTTTCGCCGAAGGTGCGGGTCAACGCCGTGGCGCCCGGTGTGGTCCGGACCAAACTGGCCGAGGCGCTCTGGAAGGAGCGGGAGCAGTCGCTGGCCGGGACCACCGCGCTCGACCGGATCGGCGAGCCCGCGGATATCGGTGCCGCCGTCGCGTTTCTGGCGTCCGACGCGGCGAGCTGGGTCACGGGCGAGACCATGGTGATCGACGGCGGGCAGCGACTCGGCGACGCCTCCCGGTTCCGCGGCGGGGTGTCGGTCGATGCCTGATATGCAGGAGGTCATCGGCGTCGACCCGGTCGCGATCGCCAGGTGGTTCACGACGCTCGGCATCGACTGGGCGGCACCACTGCGCTTCGACCGCATCGGCCTGGGCCAATCGAATCTGACCTATCTGGTCCGCGACGAGGCGGGCCGCCGATGGGTGCTGCGCAGGCCGCCGGTCGGTGAACTGCTGGCGTCCGCACACGACGTGGTGCGTGAGGCACGGATCATGTCCGCGCTCGAATCCACCCCGGTGCCGACGCCACGGATCCTTGGCGTGGCCGAGGATCCGGCGATTTCAGCGGGGCCTCTCGTCCTGATGGAGTACGTCAACGGGCAAGTGATCGACACCGTGGCGATCGCCGAATCCCTTACCCCGCAACGGCGCAGGGCGATCGCACAGTCGCTGCCACGAACACTGGCGAAGATTCACGCGGTGGACATCGCCGCCGCCGGACTGACGGATCTGGCGAGCCACAAGCCTTACGCGCTCCGTCAGCTCAAGCGCTGGAGCGGCCAGTGGGAGCGGTCGAAGACCCGGGAATTGCCCGGGCTGGAAGAGCTCACCCGCCGACTGGTCGCGGCCGTGCCCGAACAACGAGAGGTGACGTTGGTCCACGGCGACTTCCACCTGCGCAATGTCATCACCGAGCACACCACCGGCACGGTGACGGCCGTCGTGGACTGGGAGCTCTCCACACTCGGCGACCCGCTGGCCGATATGGGCAGTCTGCTCGCCTACTGGGTGGAGCCGGGCGAGAACACCGGCGGCGACTTCCCCGCGTACGCCCTCGACGGGTTCCCCAACCGGGCCGAGATCGCGCAGATCTATCTCGATCAGACCGGGCGCGACCCGGTGGCGCTGCGGTATTGGCACGTCCTCGGCCTGTGGAAGGTGGCGATCATCGCGGAAGGGGTACTGCGGCGAGCGATGGACACGCCGCAGAACCGAGCCGTCGCGGGCACACCCACCATCGAGCGGATCGACGCGATGGTGCGGCTGGCGCTCGACCTCGCCGACGAAGCCGGAATCTGACCGAGAAGGCGGGTCGTTCCCGACCCTGAGCACAAGGACAGCCATGAGAGAAGCAGTCATCGTCTCGACCGCGCGCACCCCGATCGGGAAGGCGTATCGCGGCGCGTTCAACAATACGACCGGTCAAGAGCTTGCGGCACACGCGATTTCGCATGCGGTACGCCGCGCCGGCCTCGACGGCGGTGAGGTGGAGGACGTCGTCCTCGGCTGTGCGATGCAGCAGGGCTCCACCGGCACCAATGTCGCCCGGCAGGCGCTGATCCGCGCCGGACTTCCCGACACGGTATCCGGCATGACCATCGACCGGCAGTGTTCCTCGGGCCTGATGGCGATCGCCACCGCGGCGAAACAGATCGTCTCCGACGGCATGCAGATCGTCGTCGGCGGTGGCGTCGAATCGATCTCGCTGGTGCAGAACGAACACGCGAATTCCCACCGCACCGCCGACCCGTGGTTGGTGGAACACAAACCGTCCATCTATCTGCCGATGCTGCACACCGCGGAGATCGTGGCACAGCGATACCGCGTGAGCAGGGAACGCCAGGACGAGTTCGCCTTGCTATCCCAGCAGCGCACCGCGGCGGCGCAGGACGCGGGCCGCTTCGACGCGGAGATCGTGCCGCTGACCTCCGTGCGGCAGATCGCGGACAAAGCAACCGGCGAAATCGTCGAGGAGCGGATGACTCTCGTTCGCGACGAGGGCAACCGGCCGGCGACCACCCTGGACAGCCTGGCCGGTCTGCGCACGGCGCTCGCCGACGGCGTGGTCACCGCCGAGGCGACGGTCACCGCGGGCAACGCTTCCCAGCTCTCCGCCGGCGCATCGGCGTCGGTGCTGATGGAGGCTGGTGAGGCCTCCCGCCGCGGACTCGATCCGCTCGGGGCGTACCGGGGCATGGCTGTCGCGGGATGCGGTCCGGAGGAGATGGGCATCGGTCCGGTATTCGCGATCCCGAAACTGCTCGCGGCCAACGGCCTCACCATCGACGACATCGGATTGTGGGAACTCAACGAGGCGTTCGCTTCGCAGGCCGTGTACTGCCGCGACCAGCTCGGCATCGACCCGGACCGGCTCAATGTCGACGGCGGCGGCATCTCGATCGGCCACCCCTACGGCATGACCGGAGCGCGGCTGGTCGGCCATGCCCTGATCGAGGGCCGGCGCCGCGGTGTCCGATACGTGGTGATCACCATGTGCATCGGCGGCGGCATGGGTGCTGCCGGACTGTTCGAAGTCGCCTGATCCCCCGTATTCGCAAGACAGACTGCGCCGAGCGGTTGCCGAAAGGTGTACGGGCGCAAGGAATCAGCGCGGGGTCGGTCGGCATGGAAGGCCATTCGTCAGCGCCGCCACAGTGGTCGCTCAGAGTCCGGAACGGCCGGCCGACTCCCCGCTCGGCCAACCGGTGTCGTGACGTAGGTCGGAGTCGAACCGACGTGGTTCCTGAGTGAGAATCAGGCTGCCCATCCCGACAGAGCAACTACGCCATGCGTCCGGCCGGATGGAGGCGCTTCGGCGGACCTCGCGGAAGACGGAGAACTCGAATCCCAAGCCCTGAGGCTCAACACCGCTAGCAACGGGTTCCGGCGACCCTGACCGATGATCGGCAACGAGCCGTTCCAGCAACCCCCGCCTCGAGCATCTGCTTCCTGGTGATCGTGATGACCGTGTGCGCCGGATCGCGAGATCGCAGCGGCGTAGCGGGAAACCGAGCGCGGTGGCGGGTGTGGCGGTAGGGTCGCGACGTCGGATGAGGAGGTCGCATGAGAGCGATTGCCGTAGTTGCGCTGTCCCTTGCTGTGCCGCTGCTGGCGGCTTGCAACCCCGACGGCGAGACGAAGTCGAGTCCGGCGGCGCCGACGTCGGCCTCGGCGGATGCGGTGCACTGTGACGCGAAAGCGTGGCCGATCCCGATGCCGGATCTTCGGGGGCAGCGCCTCGACGCGGCGCGTGCCGGTGACGCGGCGTGTTTCCTGATCGCCTCGGCTACCGCGCCCGACGGCCGCAATGTCATCGACGCTCAGGACAACTCGGCATGGGTCGTGAAGGAGCAGTCGCCCGACCCTGGCGCGCTGGTCGCCGAGAAGCAGCCGATCACTGTGACGGTCAAGTCGGCCGGCGCGAAATAGGGCCTCACCCACCTGACTCTCCGGACACCGATCCCCCACTAGGCGAACGCTGCCCGGTTTGCCAGATAAGCCAGGGTTGTGGGGACGGATTGTGCCAAAGCGTTGCTGAAAGGTGTACAGGCGCAGGGAATCAGCGCAGGGTCGGTCGGCATGAAAGGCCATGTTCTGCGATTGCTATGTCGTAGCGTTTCCGTTTTTGCCGCTGCCACCATCGGGGCGGTCGTGATGTCCGGCTGCGGACCGGCGTCGTCGCCGGGCGGTACCACCACCGGGCCGGTGACCACCGTGTTGGCGAGCACGACCCGGGCGGTGCCCAGTAGCACCACACCGGCGGCGTCGACCACGACCACCGCCGCGGAGATTCCGCCGCCCAGCGCCTCGGCGGAACCCGCGCCGCCCGCGCCTGTTCCGTTCGTGGCCCCTGCGCCGCAACCCACTGTGGCTCCACCGCCTGCCGCCGCTCCCGCACCCGCACCCGCACCTCAGACGACCAATGCTCCGTCGGTGTACTACGGCAGTTGCGCTGAGGCCAAGCGGGCGGGAGCCGCGCCGCTTCACCGGGGTGATCCCGGCTATCGTTCTGCGCTCGATCGTGATGGTGACGGGATCGCCTGCGAGAGATAGGTTTCGGGATCGGGCGGTCGTCTCGGCCGCCGGGGATCTGAGCCGGTGCCTCACAAGGAGCGGCGGACGTATTCCTTGAGCGAATCCCTCACGAACGCCGCGCAGTTCGGGTTGCCGTAGGCGGCGGCGTAGCGTTCGTCGTCGGCGTACATGTCGGCCATGGCGGTGACCATGGCGATGGAGCGGTCTCGGTCGCCGGCGGCCACGGGGGTGCCGGGGATGTCGCGGAACCAGCCGATGTGGCGGGCGGCTTGGGATTGGGCGGGATCGGAGTCGGGGGTGTGGCCGGATTTCCAGATGTCGATCCAGGTGGCGATCATGTCGTCGAGGTCGCGTTTCCATTCGCGTTGTTGTCGCAGGGATTTGGCGTGCCACCACTGGTTGCCGGCTTCGAACGCCGCTTCGCCCCAGCGGGCGATGACTTCGTCGCGGTAGGGGTCGTTGAAGCCTTCGAGCATCATGTGCAGCGAGCCTTCGGCGCCGGCTCGGGTGTCGAGGGTGTGGCGGAGGGCCCGGATTCGGTCGTCGATCCGGGCCCGTTCGGCTTCCAGAAAGCGGAGGTGGGCCTGTAGCGCCGCGCTCTCGGTGTCGGCGGGGTCCTGGTCGGAGACACGGTCGAGGATTTCGGCGATGGTGGGCAGGCTCAGGCCGAGTTCGCGCAGCAGCAGGATGCGCTGGAGGCGCGCCACCGAGTGGGTGTCGTAGTGGCGGTAGCCGTTGTGGCCGACTCGGGCGGGTGGGAGCAGGCCGATCTCGTCGTAGTGGCGCAGGGTGCGGCTGGTGATGCCGGCGCTGTCGGCCAGTTGCTGGATCGTCCACTCCATGAAGGTCTCCCGTCAGTGTTTGCCGGCCCAGTCGCCCTCGAAGGTGGTCGCCCATTCCTTGGCCTGGTCGAGTTCGGCCAGGCGGGGTGCGGTGAGGATGACGCGGTTGCCGTCGGGGTCGGTGATGGTGACATCGCTGGTGTACCACGCGGTGTCGGCGGGGCCGGTGATCGTCGCGCCGGGGAAGGCGTGCTCGCGCAGGGTGGTGGCGAGGGTGGCGAGGTCTTCGTCGCCGGCGGAGAAGCTGACGGTGGTGCTGCCGGGGGCGGGCTCGCCGGGGACGAGCAGCAGGTCCTGGTATTTCATCCGCCGCAGGTGCACCACCGCCGGGCCGTTCTCGCCGGGAATGGTTGCCAGCGCGATGAATCCGGCGGCCTGGTAGAACGCTGTCGTGGCGGCGATGTCGCGCACCTGGAAGGTGGCGAACATGGGCATGGGGTAGATGGTGCGGTCGATGTGCTCGCTCATGGATTCGACGGTAGGAGTTGACGTAGCGGCAAGGTCAATTCGGCGGCGCGGTGTGGCGGGAGTACACCGCCAGCATGTCCTCGACCAGGCGCAGGATGGCGACGTCGAGGTCGGGGCGCTGATAGACCCCGCGCACCACGGCCTCACCGGAGAACAGGTGCAGCAGCATGAAGTAGATGGATTCGCGGAGTTCGGCGGGGAAGTCGGCGAGGACGCCGCTGGCGTCGAGGGCGGCCACGATCTCGCGGTAGTAGTTCTCGGCGATGGGGGCGATGCGGTCGCGCAGTTCGGTGTCGGAGCGGGCGGCCAGGAAGATCTCGCGCAGCGCGTGGGTGAGGGTGGACTGCTGGGACTGGCGCAGGAACCGCAGCGCGATGTCGAGCGGGTTGTCCTGGGCGCCAAGCTTTTCCATGGCCGCGCGGTAGCCGACGAGCTGGCGGGCGAAGATCTCCTCGGTGGTGCGCACGATCAGGTCCAGGCGGGTGTCGAACTGGCGGAACATGGCCCCGGCCGAGAGCCCGGCGCGCCCGCAGATCTCCTGCACGGTGGTGCGCTGGTAGCCGACCTCACCGATGGCCGCGGTGGTGGCGTCCACCAGCTTGGCCACGGTGGCTGCCCGGCGCTCCTGCTGGGTGCGCCGCGGGCGGGAAGCTTCGCTCACGACACCCCATCCTGCCCCGTGAACACCGGCGGCAAACATCCGGCCCGGGGTGACCGTTGACACAGTCGCCGCGGGCGGCACGAACACGATCGGGCCGACCCCCGCGTCGGCGCCCGGGATGCCGGTGGGGCGGCCGTACGATCGGGCTCATGCCAGCAACCCGGGTTTCGATCCTGCTCGCACTGACCGCCCTGGCCGCCGCCGGATGCTCCTCGGGTGGCGGTGGAAACCAGACCCCGCCGGCCTCGCTGACGGGTCGCACGTTCGTCTCGACGGCGGTGTCGGGGACCCCGATTCCGGGCGGCGGGCCGTTGACCCTCACCTTCACCGAGGGCCGGGTCTCGGCGTCGGCGGGCTGCAATACCGCCAATGGTTCGGTCGACCTGCAGGGCAATACGTTGCAGGTCGGCGAGTTGGCGTCGACATTGATGGCGTGCCCCGGCGATCTGACCGGTGCCGACGAATGGCAGAGCGGTCTGCTGCGGTCCCAGCCCACCTGGACCCTGTCCGGCGACACCCTCACGCTGAAGGGCAACGGTTCCACGGTGACCATGCTCGACCGCAAGGCCGCCCACCCCGACAAGCCGCTGACCGGCACCACGTGGATCGTGACCGCCGTGCTGCGCACCCAGGCCGAGGTGCGGTCGGTGACTCTCGACGAGGTACGCCCCGCCCTCACCATCACCCCGGACGGCAAGGTGTCCGGCAGTGCGGGCTGCAATACGATGACCGGGACGGCCGCCATCGACGGCGATGACGTCACCTTCGCGATCGCCACTACCCGCATGATGTGCGCCCCCGAGGTGATGGAGGTCGAACAGCAGGTCTTGGAGGCGCTGGACGGGAAAACCAAGGCCACCATCGATTCCGACGTCCTGACTCTGCGCAATGCGGGCAACGGCGCCGGACTGAAATTCCGTGCCGAGTGAGACCCGGCGGTCCAGTACGCGCTGATCGCCTCGAAAATCATTGTCGCCGGGCGGTATCGGCGCGCTTGCGTCCCGTCGTATGAACTGCGCACCGAACTCCACGCCGATTCGCGACCGTGGGCCGGTTGGGGCGATTACGACCGCAAACAGTTCACCGCCTGGAATATCGCGGCCTTGATCGCGGAGCTGATGAGTAAGGATTCGTGGCCGGGCTGACGCTTTGTGCCATTGCCCGAAAATCCTGCACCACATGGCTTTTTGTGCATTGCGGACTGACAACGGAATGTTGTGAACTAACGGCATTTCAATGTTTCAGCTCCGCGGCCCGACGACCTTAATGTTCCATTCCACGCCGAGGACCAGCTCCGGGCGTAGACCATCGAACATCTAGGAAATCCATGGCACACAGAGTTATCGCGCGCGGCGTGGCCGCCTGCGCGGCGACCACCACGGCGGCGGGCGCGCTGGCGCTGTTCGGCGCGGGCGCGGCCCAGGCGGACCCGGGAACGATCACCTGGAGCGACGGCTCCTCGCAATTCACCCGGACCGTCAGCAACACCACTCCCGCCGAGGGCGACACCGTCACGGTCAGCACCAAGTTCGAACGCACCAGCTGGACCGACGAATACATCTACAACATCAAGGACCGCCACGCGGCCTGCCTGACCTACGTCGCGGGCTCGGCCAAGATGACCGGCAACGACGGCGACTACCCCTACGCCGATCCCGAGGTCAAGGCCGATGAGGGCAATGGGACCGGGTACGTGCGGGTCTCGTTCGGCATCACCGACTGGGTGGTCCAGAACCGGCCCGGATTCCACCGCTCCCCCATCTTCACCGTCCAGTACAAGGTCGGGCGTGACTGCGCGCGCGGCACCGCCCTGGCCAGCGGCATGGACTACGGCGGGTCGCTCGGGTCGGGCAACTACGGCACCAAGGGCCCGTCGATCACGGTCGGCAAGAACGCCACGACCACCACGCTGGCCGCGGTGCAGAACGCCCGAGTCGGGGTGGCGGCCACGCTGACCGCGACCGTCACCGGCGGCGCGACCGGCGACCCGGTCGACTTCTTCGACGGCACAACGAAGATCGGCACGGGCACGCTGGACGCCGCGGGCACCGCGACCTTCCAGTGGACGCCCGCGGTGAAGGGCGATCACACCCTGTCGGCGAAGTACGCGGGCACCACGGCCGCCAACGGGTCGACCTCGGCGACGGTCACCGCGCAGGTGTCCGAGCAGAACCAGACCTCGACGGTGAGCCTGGCCGCCGCCTCGGGCGCGCAGGTCGGCAAGGCGACCACGCTGACCGCCACCGTGAGCCCGGCCGCGGCGGGCGGCACCGTCGAGATCCGCGACGGGGACACCTCCCTCGCGGTCGTCCCGGTGGGCACCGACGGCACCGCCGCTTATCAGTGGACCCCGGCCACCGCGGGCGCGCACACCCTGACCGCGACCTTCTCCGGCCGCGACGGCGTCACCGGTTCCACCACGACCACGCAGGTCACCGTGGCCGACGCGCCGGTCCAGAACACCGACTCCACCACCACCCTGTCCCCGGTCTCGGGCGCGCAGGTCGGCAAGGCGGTGGCGGTGACCGCGACGGTGAAGCCCGGAAACGCCGGTGGCAGCGTCACGTTCAAGGACGGCACCACCGTGGTCGGCACCGCGCAGGTCTCCGGTGACGGCACCGCCACCATCCAGTGGACCCCGGCCACCGCGGGCCAGCGCACGCTGACCGCCGAATACTCGGGCCAGGGCACCGTGAACGCGTCCTCGGACCGGGCCTCGGTCGTGGTGGCCGCCGCCGCGGGCGGGGTCGATACCGGCAGCGGCACCGGCAGCCTCGGCTCCCTGCTGGGCGGCACCGGCTCGAGCAAGTAGCGCGACGGAGATGTCGCCGGACGGTCCCCTCTCCCGTCCGGCGACATCGCCGGAAACGTTCCCCGGGCGCGCCGATCGGGGCAAGCTGGACGGACTGGCCGAGGGATCGGATGTTGCCGCGGGCAGCGCCGATTCACCTCTACGCTGAGTTCCCGGCGTGCGCGACCTATGGGGCATATGGGAGGACGTCATCAACGACCGCGAAGCGGATCTGGATCAGTGGTTTCGCGCGGAGGTCGCCGCGGCGACACCGGGACCGGCTCGCGCGCAGGGGGAAACGATCGACGTCGCCGCCGGGCTCACCGGTGAGCTGGCGCTGGCGTTGTTCGACGCGCAGGTCACCTCCCGGCACCTGGATCTGGCCGCGCGGCGGCTGGGCCGCGAGGGGCACGGCTACTACAGCATCGGATCGGCCGGGCACGAGGGCAATGCCGCGGTCGCGGCGGCGCTGCGGGTCACCGATCCGGCGCTGCTGCACTATCGCTCGGGCGCGTTCTTCGTGCACCGGACCCGTCGGGTGCCGGGCCTGGATCCGATCCGCGACGTCCTGCTGGGGGTGACCGCGGCGGCCGCGGACCCGATTTCCGGTGGGCGGCACAAGGTTTTCGGCAGCAAGCCCGCCCACATCATTCCGCAGACCTCCACCATCGCCTCGCATCTGCCGCGCGCGGTGGGCCTGGCCTTCGCGCTGGGGCGGGCCGCGCAGCTGGGGCTGGGCACCGAATGGCCCGCGGACGCGGTGGTGGTGTGCAGTTTCGGCGATGCCTCGGCCAATCACTCGACCGCGGCCGGGGCGATCAATACCGCCATCCACACCGCCCATCAGGGCGTGCCGATGCCGATCCTGTTCGTGTGTGAGGACAATGGCCTGGGCATCAGCGTGCCCACCCCGCGCACCTGGATCGAGCAGGCCTACGGTGCGCGCCCCGGGCTGGCGTATTTCGACGCCGACGGCGCGGACCTGCCAGCGGCGCTGGCGGCGGCGAGCGCGGCCGCCGATCATGTTCGCGCCCATCGCACACCGGCCTTCCTCCGCCTGCGCACGGTGCGGCTGCTCGGCCACGCGGGTTCCGATGTCGAATCGGCCTACCGGCGTCCGGCCGACATCGCCGCCGATCTGCGCCGCGACCCGGTGGCCGCGACCGCCCGGCTGCTGATCACCGCCGGCGTGGCGACCCCGGCGGCGGTGCTGCGCCGCTACGACGAGATCGCCGAACAGGTGGCCAAGGCCGCCGACAGTGCGTGGCACGAGCCGAAATTGGGCTCGGCCGCCGAGGTCGTGGCCCCGCTGGCCCCGGCCCGGCCGACGCTCGTCCGCGCCGACGTCCTGCGCGGCGAGGACCCCGACTCCGTGTCGGGCGATCCGCTCACCCTGGCCCAGGCGGTGAATCAGACGCTGGCGCAGCTGCTTGCCCGCGACCCCGACGTGCTGGTGTTCGGTGAGGACGTGGGCCGCAAGGGCGGGGTGTACGGCGTCACCAAGGGGTTGCGGCAAAGTTTCGGCGCGCGACGGGTTTTCGACACCCTGCTCGACGAGCAGAGCGTGCTGGGCACCGCGCTCGGCGCGGGTCTGGCCGGATTCGTGCCGATTCCGGAGATCCAGTACCTGGCCTACGTCCACAACGCCGAGGACCAGTTGCGTGGCGAGGCGGCGACGCTGTCGTTCTTCTCCGGCGGCCGCTACCGCAATCCGATGGTGGTGCGCATCGCGGGGCTGGCATATCAGAAGGGCTTCGGCGGCCACTTCCACAATGACAATTCCCTTGCCGCGCTGCGGGATATCCCCGGGCTGGTGCTGGCGGTGCCCGCGCGCGCCGACGATGCGGCGGCCATGCTGCGCACGTGTGTGGCGGCGGCGCGGGTGGACGGGCGGGTGTGCGTGTTCGTGGAGCCGATCGCGCTCTATCACACCCGTGACCTGTATCGCGAGGGTGACGGCGGCTGGCTGGCGCCGATTTCCGGTGTGCGCCATGCCGAGATCGGCCGGGCCCGGGTGCACGGTGCGGGCACGCATCTGACCATCGTGAGTTTCGGTAACGGGGTGCCGATGAGCCTGCGGGCGGCGCGGCGGCTGGCCGAGCGCGGCGTTCACGCCCGGGTGCTGGACCTGCGCTGGCTGGCTCCCCTGCCGGTGGCGGATCTGCTCGACCATGCCCGCGCGACCGGTCGGGTGCTGATCGCCGACGAGACCCGCCGCAGCGGAGGCGTTTCCGAGGCGGTGTGCGCCGCGCTGCTGGACGCCGGATTCGCGGGCAGGCTGGCGCGGGTCACCAGTGCGGACAGTTTCGTGCCGCTGGGTCCGGCGGCGACGTCGGTGCTGCTGGACGAGGACACGATCGAGGCGGGTGCGCTGAGCCTGCTGGCCGCGCCCCGGTGACCACGGAGGGAGCCGGGCCTGCTCGCTATGAAACCCGGCCCCGCCCGTGGTCGACGCCGGTTCCGGTCGGCGTCCCGGTGCCGTCGGGGACGACACCAAGCTCATCTACGTATCAACTACGTAGATACGTAATACCGTAGTCGTGGGGCCGCCCGCAAGGGGCACGTGGCGACCCGCACACGATTCGCCTACTCGTGCGCGGCAGTAAGGCTGTCCTCAGTTTTGCCCCCTACACTCGGGCGGATTCCACGGGAGGAGATCGGATGCGGGCCGCGCGATCGCGGGTGGGCCGATGAGCGTCGCCGTCTGTCTGTTGCTGTACGGGTTCGCGGTCGCGGTGCTCGCGCCCCGGGTCCTGCGGCGGATCAGCGCGTCGGGCGCCGCACCGCGCATCGCGGTCGCGGCGTGGGTGGCGGTGATGGTCTCGACCCTGCTGGCCTGGACGGCGACGGTGACCATCATCGTGGTCGACATCGGCACCCACAAGATCTCGGTGCTGCCCGCGCGCTTCCTCGACACCTGCCTGCTGCACCTGCACGACGCGGCGGTCGGCCACTACGGACGCCACCTGCAGACCGGCCTGCTGATCCTGTCCTTCTTCGCGGCGCTCGCGGGCCTGGTGGTCGCGTTCCGGCTCGCCACCACGCTGCTGCGCTCGCGCCGCAGCACACTCGAACACGCGCGCCTGGCCCGCCTGGCCGGACGCCACCACCCCGAACTGGACGCCGTCATTCTCGACGTCGACCATCCCGCCGCGTATTGCGTTGCGGGCAAACCCCATACGATCGTGGTCAGCCGCGGCGTGCTCACCGCCCTCGACGACCACCACCTCGAAGCCGTGCTGTCCCACGAACGCGCCCACCTGACCGGACGCCACCACCTGCTGCTCACCCTGACCCGCGGCCTGGCCACCGTGCTGCCGCGGGTCGAACTGTTCACCATCGGCGCGGCCGAGGTGGCACGCCTGCTGGAGATGCTGGCCGACGACGCGGCCGCGCGGATCCACGGCCGCGACACCGTCCTGCAGGCCCTGCTCACCATGGCCGCGCTGCCCGAGCAGGCCGACACCACCCAGGCGGTGCTGCGCTCCCGCGTGCGGCGACTGTCCGAACCGGACGACCGCGCGCTGTCGCACTCGCGCACCGCGGCCGTGGCCGCCACCCTGACCGCCATGCTCATCCCGGTGGCCGCGCTCATCGCGGCCACCATCGGCATCGAGGTCTGCCTGACCTGACAGCGAGCGAACTCAGCGCCGCGACGGCAACGGCCGGGTCGGATAGTCGATCACCCGGCCGGGCGGCGGCATCCGATGCGAGGGATGTCTGCGATGCCGGCCGCCCCGCGTGGGCTCGCGACCGGAACGGTCCAGCACCGCCAGCGCCAGCGCCGCCATCGCACCGATCACCATCAGTCCCAGCCAGACCGCCCACTCCGCGCCCGCCGCGTGCGCGGCGCCCAGCAGCGCGCCCGTGGCCAGATTGCCGATCAGGATGCCGATGCCCACCACGGTGTTGTAGAAGCCGTAATGCGTGGCCACCAGCCGATTCCCCGACAGCGACACCACGGTGTCCATCTCGAACGGGAACACCGCCGCGGTCCCCACCGCCAGCACCGCCGCGGCCAGCAGCAGCGCGCCCAGCGCCACCGCGTCACCGAAGATCCCGCCCGAGGGCACCATCGCCAGCGGCAGGAACGACCCCGCCAGCAGCGCCACCCCCACCACCAGACCGCGCCCGGTCCCCCACCGAGCACGGAACCAGGCCGTGATGCGCAACTGGCCCGCGACCGCCACCACACCGGAGATCACGAACAACGCCGAGGTGACCGCCTGCGCCCGATCTCCCGCCAGGTACTCCGCCTGCAACGGCAGCGCCAGATACACCTGGAACGACAGCACATACGACCCGACCATGGCCACCGCGAACGCCACGAACCGGCGATTGGCCACCACGGTGCGCCAATCCTCGAGCACCGAGGTCCGCACGGCCGGCTCGGCCGCGCGCCGCGCGGGCAGCGCGAACAACTGCGCGACGGTGAGCCCCGCGAACACTACCGCCGCCGCGGCCGCCGTCACCCGGAAATCCAAGGCCAGCAACGCCAATCCGACCAGCGGCCCCGCCAGCGTCCCGGCCTGATAGAAGACGTTGAACACCGCGAACGCCTCCACCCGCCGCTCCCCGGCCTCCGCCGCGAGATAGGCGCGCACCGCCGGGTTGAACAGCGCGCCCGCGAATCCGGTCGCCGCCGAGGCGATGATCAGGCTGGGCAGATCCGAGGCGAACGCCAGCAGCGCGAAACCCGCGGTGCGCAACAGGCATCCGGCCACGATCAGCGGCTTGTACCCGAGCCGATCCGCCAGCGTGCCACCCACCAGGAACATGCCCTGCTGCGAGAAGTTGCGCACCCCCAGCACCAGCCCGACCGCCCACGCCGCCAACCCCAGCGGGCCGGACAGGTATCCGGCCAGATAGGGCATGAGCATGTAGAAGCCGAGATTGATGCCGAACTGGTTGACCATCAGCAGCTGCGCCGCCCGGTCGAACCCGCGGAACTTCACCAGGACACTCACGACAGCGGCCCCGGGGTCGCCGCACGCGGGTGCTCGGGTACGCGGGGGTCGATGACGGTCGCGCAGCGGGTCCAGCGCTCGACCTGCCGCTCGCGGGGATGGGCGATCACATCGGGGTCCGCCGGTTGGCCCGCACCGAGCAGACCGTGTGCGGCGCAATAGGAGTCGTTGTAGACGGTGTCGAAATAGCGGTGCGGCCCGTCCGGGAAGACGGCGGCGATCCGGGTGCCATCGGGTTGGGTGCGCGCGGCCCACCCGGCCACCAGCGCGACCGCGCCGACGCTCCAGCCGCCGCTGGCCAGGTATCCCGAGGCCAGGGTGCGGCAGGCCCACACCGATTCGGCCGGTGCGACCCAATGGATCTCGGTGAAGGCCGCGTAGTCGACATTGCGCGGATGAATGCTCGAACCCAGCCCGCGCATGAGGCGGGGACCGGCCTGCTGGCCGAAGATGGTGGAGGCCACCGTGTCCACGCCGATGAGCGACAGTGCGGGATTGCCGCGGCGCAGCGCACGCGCGATGCCCGCCGAGTGCCCGCCGGTGCCGACCGCGCACACCAGGACGTCCACGCCGCCCAGCTGCTCGATCAGTTCCCGCGCGAGGGATTCGTAGGCGTCCACATTGTCGGGATTGCTGTACTGGTCCGGGCACCAGGAACCCGGTTCGGCCGCCAGCAGCTCGGCCACGCGATCGCGGCGCGCCTGCTGCCAGCCGCCCTCCGGATGCGGATCCCGCACCAGATCCACGCGCGCGCCGTAGGCCGCCAGCAGCTGCGCCACCATCGGTTCCAGACCGGGATCGGTCACCACCGTCACCGGGTGCCCGTACACCAGCCCCGCCAGGGCCAGCCCCAGACCCAGAGTGCCGCTGGAGGATTCGATGATCCGCGCGCCCGGCGCGAGCTCGCCGCGCTCACGGGCGCGGCGCACCATGTGCAACGCGGGCCGGTCCTTCATGCCGCCCGGGTTGCGGCCCTCGAGTTTCGCCCAGAAGCCGCGCCCGGCGGGCGCGAAGGGCTCACCCACCCACAGCACCGGCGTATTGCCCACCAGGGCGCGCGGTTCGCGGGCCAGTACGGGCACACCGGACGTGGGGGTGAACATGTCGAATTCGTCGAGCAGACCTCGGTCCATGACTGTCGCTTTCGGTATCGGACCGCCGCGCGGGCGGGATGACGTGCACGGCAACGGACTCCGGCCACGGGCGATGAGCCCGGGCCTGCCGCTGACCGATCAGCGTCGGGCGATACACAAGCGCGTCAGCAGTATGCGGCCGCCGACCGCACCGCCCGGCGGTCCGCGCACACCGTGGACGGCGGTGGCGATGCCCTGATTCGCGAGACCGGGATCGGGCGCCGCGCGGTCGGCCAGGAGGCCCGCGGCGTGCTCGTCGGCGGGCGATTCCGCACGGATGGCGTGCTCGACATGCGGATCACAGTGCACCGATTCGCCGCCCGGCGGCGCGCCGGAGGCCGCCGCGACACCCGCGATCGGGACCGGGCTCAGGCCGGGCGAATGGTCCGCGCCCGCGCCGGCGGCGCAGTCGGTGACAGCGGCCACCAGCACCAGCACCGCGAACAGCAGCGCCCAGAGGAACCGGCCCGAACCGCCGCCACGGCCCACGCCGCCACCTCCTGCCCGAATTCGACTGTTCCGCCGTCACTTTCACCGATCGAGCGGTCACTGTCGCCGGGCTGGGTCATCGTACCGGCACCTGGTTGACACGCTCCCGAAACAATCTACTATCTACGTACGTAGTTCGTAGGGACCCCGTGATCGGGTTCACGTCCACGCCAGGCGAATACGGAGCAAAAGGACAGGACACGCATGGGGATCACGCCATCCACCAGCCCGACACGCCGAACTCGCGCCATGCCCACGACGAGAACCGGCCCCCGCCGGCGGACCGGCACAGAGAAATCCGGGATCCGACGACCCCGGCGATCAGCGCTTGCCGCGCGTGAACTTCCGCAGCGCCGCGCGCAGGCCCTCGGACTCCTCGGCGCTCATCTGCTCGACGAAATGCGCCAGCACCAGTTCCGAACGGCCACCACTGCCCAGCGCCTCGCGCATGAGCCGGGCGCTGTACTCCTCGCGACTGAGACTGGCCCAGTAGCGGTAGGCCTTGCCGACCCGCTCGCGCTCCAGCCAGCCCTTGCGATGCAGGTTGTCCATGGTGGACATGACGGTGGTGTACGCGATGTCGCGCTCGGCGGACAACTCGTCGAACAGCTCGCGGACCGTCGTCTTCCCGGGGCGATCCCAGATCCGTTCGATGATGACGGATTCCAGCTCGCCGAAGCCTCGTGCACTCACGTCCGACGTCTCCTCACCTCGGCGCGCCATTCGTACGTTCTACGTACGTAGACAGTAATATGGGCCGCTCGCCGCCACAACACGTGGCGTTGCCCGGGCCCGCCAAGCCGCGCCGGCGGCCACCCGCGGGCGGCTCAGTCCGCCAGACGGTGCCCCGCGTCCCGCAGCGCCGCCGACGCCTCCTCCAGCCGATGCGCCGGAACCAGGATCAGATCCGCGTGAAAGGTCGAGGCGACGAACACCGGGATCGACGATTCCGCCAGCGGCCCGATCAGCGCGGCCAGCGTGCCGGGCGAGTTCAGACTCCCGGCATCGACGCCGTAGAAGCCCTTCCAGGTCTCCCCCTCGGCCCAGGCCGGCGCCTCGCGAATCACGGTGAGCCCCTCCGGCGCTCGCACCAGCGCGATCCACTCGTCGTCTTCCGGAAACGTCGAATTCGGCAGATGATCCACCGCGAACTGCGACGGGACGATCCGCAAACGCTGGGAGCCGGTCATGGCCACATCGTAGGCGGCGGGCCCGACACTTCCGGTTCTCCCACCGCACCCACCAGTATTGGTGTCTGCGACCAAAATTCGGGTGACGCCTCGGCACCCGGCCCGTACAGTCGGCGAAATGAGTACCAGCCCACGCCAAATCGCCACCGAGAACGAGCGGATCGCCGCCCTCGGCACCTACCGCGGCACCGACGGCACCCTCATCGACATCAGCGCACCGCTGGCCGAGGCCCGCGCCGGGACCGTCTGCCACGAGCCCGAGGACGAGCTCCACACGCCCGTCACCGGACCGTTCACCGGTCGCCTCGAGGTCACCGCCGAAGGCAGCGTCCAGGCCGCGCGCCGACTCCACGCCGAAGGCGGAAAGCGCCTGGCGGTCCTGAATTTCGCGTCCGCGCGCAACCCCGGCGGCGGCTACCTGCGCGGCGCTCGCGCCCAGGAAGAGGACCTGTGCCGCAGCGCGCTGCTCTACCGGTGCCTGCTCGAGACGCCCCGCTACTACGAGTCCCACCGCGCCTCCGACGATCTGGGCTACAGCCATCGCGTCATCTACTCCCCCGAGGTCCCGGTCATCCGAGACGCCACCGGCGCACTCGACTCGCACCCGTTCACGACCTCCTTCCTGACCTCGCCCGCGCCGAATGCCGGTGCGCTGGCGGACCGTTCGGGCCACCCTGTCGACGTGCATGGCCTGCTCACCGAACGCGCCGCCCGCGTACTGGCCGTAGCCGCCCACCACGGAGTGCGCGAACTGGTGCTCGGCGCCTGGGGTTGCGGCGTTTTCCGCAATGACCCGAACGACGTCGCCGAAGCCTTCGACCTCGCGCTGCGGGTCCACGGCGCCGCCTTCGAACGGGTCGTCTTCGCGGTCTGGGACCGCTCCCCCGTCTCGGCCAACCGCGCCGCGTTCGAAGCCCGGTTCGGCTCGGCTGCCTCCTCGTAGCCGCGGTTGTCCGCGGAACTCACGCCGGGTCTCGCGGCAGCCGTGACATTCAACGATCCATGTTCAGATCGCAATATCTACAGACTTGGATACCCACAATGGATTTCTCGGGGTGCAGCGGGGCTGACCGGTCGGGCCGGCCCCTCAGTCGGGCCAGACGGGCGAACGCTTCTCCAGGAAGGCGGCCATTCCCTCACTCGCGCCGGGCAATTGCGACGCGGCGGCCATGACTTCACGCGCGAGGGTGTACGCGTCCGCTTCGGGTCGGTCGAGCTGGGCGTAGAGGGTGCGCTTGCCCAGCGCCTTACTGGCCCGACTCCCCCGCGTGGCCCGGCCGAGCAGGTCCGCGACCGCGGCGTCGAGGTCGGCGGCCGGGACCGCGTCATTGATCAAACCCCAGTCGACGGCCGTGCGAGCGTCGATCACGTCGCCGGTCAGGGCCAGTTCCATCAACCGTTTCCGGCCGATGGACCGCGCGACGGGAACGGCCGGGGTGTGGCAGAACCAGCCGCCTTTGCCGCCGGGCAGCGCGAAGCCCGCCGAGTCGGCCGCGACGGCCAGGTCGCAGGAGGCCACGAGCTGACAACCGGCCGCAGTGGCCAGCCCGTGCACCCGCGCGATCACCACCTGCGGCAGCTGTTCCAGGGTGGTCATGACCTCCTGGCACAGCGTGAGCAGATCGCGAACACCGAGCAGATCCCGCGCCGCGACATCGGCGAAATCGTGGCCCGCGCTGAACACCGGTCCGGCCGCGGCCAGCACGATGCCGGAGGCGTCGGTCTCCCCCGCCGCCCGGAACGCGGCCAGCAGTTCCGACAGATGATCGGCGGACAACGCGTTACGCCGGTCGGGCCGATTCATGGTGATGGTGACGGTGTCGCCATCGGTTTTGACGAGCAGGTACTCGTACTCCGCGGTCATGCTTCCACGGTAGTGCGGGCGGCGATCGTTCGCGGTCACACGGGCGAAGGCGCGGCCAATCGCAGCCACTGCCCGACCGAGGGAACCCCGTCGGTGTCGACGACCACCACGAGGTACCAGCCGGGTGGTGCCAGCGCCGGATTCGAGGGCATTTCCACCGACACCGTCCCGGGCGCGGTCGCGGTGATCGGCAGGTCGATCAGACGCTGGTTGTTGTCGCAGGAGTGGGTGCACGAGGTGGGATGCAGGAGGCTCACCTCGCGGACGGCCGCCGTCGTGGCCAGCGTCAGAGTCGCTCCGTATTCCTCTGTGCCGGAGGACATCTCGAACTCCGGCCGGGCGCCCCGGAACAGATAGGGCGGCCAGAACACCTCGATGCGCAGTTCCTCGGTCTTGCGACGCGGATTCGATCCGGCCGTCACCACCGTGCCGTCGGGTGTCAGCAGCGCCACCGAGTGGTACAGCCGCGCCACCCGCTGCGGGGCGGTCGGGGTCCAGGTGCCGGCGACCGGGTCGTAGATCTCCCCGCGGGGCGGGACCGCGTCGGCCATCTCCTCCATCGCCGAACCACCCGTGGCCAGCACGGTGCGGTCCGGCAGCACCACGGCGCACACGTGCATGCGGGCGGAGGTCATGGGCGGCCCGGCCCGGTAGGCGGGCGCGGCGGCGCTCAGGTCCGCGATGCGCGTGTCGGACAAGGCCATTCCGGGGCCGTGGGCGTCGACGGTGCCGCCGCCGAGGATCATGACCCGCTGCGCCTGGGCGGGCGGCAACAGCACGCTGGTGGACTGGCTGCGGGATTCGGGATCGTAGAGGCCGGGCACCTCGGTGACCGAACCGAGGACGGGATCCCAGATCGAGGGCCGCATCCCATTGTTGGTGCCGTACTGCCCGCCGGTGTAGAAGACGCGGCCGTCGGCGAGCAGCACCAGATGCGCGTACATCGGGATCGGTCCGGGCACCGGCAGTGGGGACCAGGTGAGCTTCTCGGGATCGAACAGTTCCGGCGTCTGCGACAGGAACCCGTCCGCGCCGAGGCCCGAAACAGCCACCACCTCACCGGTTTTCAGTGCCGTCAAGGTGGGATACCAACGCCCGTGATCCATCTCGGGCTGAGCGGTCCAGGTCAGCGTCGCCGGATCGAAGAGCAGGGTGTCGCGCAAGCCGAAGAACGGGTCGTAGCGCCCGGTCCCGCCCGCGGCCAGCACCCGCCCGTCCGGCAGGAACGCCTGTCCGGAACAGAACAGGTCGATGGGCGTGGCGGGCGCGGCCAGTCCGGGATTCGGGTAATGCCAGACGCGGGTGCGGAATTCGTGTGCGTCGAGCCGGTCCGGGTCGTTGCCGGATCCGGCGAAGAACAAGATGTCGCCGGTGTGCAGCAGCGCGGCGTGCACCGGATTCACCTCGGTGCCGAAATCCAGTATGCGCCAGGCACCCTGGGTGGCCGCAGTGGCCAGATCGGAGTCGAGGTCGAGGACGCGCAGATAGCCGGCGTTGCCGCCCGCGGGATGATCGATGGCGCCCACCACCAGCTTCGGGAGCCCGCCCGCGCCGGGCAGCAGCGCGACGGCCGCGCCCTGGTTGGCGGTGAAACCCCAGTCGGGCACGTGCGACCAGCGGCTCCAGCCGTCGACGCAGTGCCCGGTCCCGTCCAGGCCCCAGCCGATGGTGTACAGCCCGCCATTGCCGTTCGGCGGGTGGTCGACGCTGAAGACGATGAGTTCGGGTCGGCCGTCGCCGTCCAGGTCGGCGACGGTCAGGCCCGCGCCCTGGTTCTCCCACCCCCACCAGTCCGGCACCTCGAGCCACGGCGTCCACTGCCCGACCGAGCCGTCCGAGGCCAGGCCCTTGGCCAGCCGGAATCGGCCGCTGTTCTGGCCGTCCGGATTGTCGACGGTCAGCACCACGAGGACCGGTTCGTCGTCGATGCGGGTCAGGCAGATGTCGGCGCCCTGGTTCTCCCAGCCGTACCAATCGGGGACCTGCCGCCAGGGAGTCCAGCCGCCGGTGACGGTGCCGTCGGGAGCGAGGTCGCGGCCGATGCGGTAGTAGCCCTGGTTCTGCCCGGCGGGATTGTCGACCAGGAAGACCACCAGGTCGGGACGGCCATTGCCGTTCAGATCGCCGACGGCGATGCCCGCGCCCTGGTTCTCCCACCCCCACCAGTCGGGTACCGCCAGCCACGGTCCCCACTCCCCGACCGTGCCGTCATCGGCGAGGGCGTGCCCGACGCGGTAGTTTCCGCTGTTCTGACCGGCCGGGTCGTCGACCATGAGGACCACGATGTCGAGTGCGCCCTGCCCGCTCAAATCGGCGACGGCGATCCCGCAGTCCTGGTTGTCACGCGAGAACCACTCGGGAATGGGAACGAATTGTCCTGCCACACAGCACATTATCGGTGGATCGCGCCGCAGGGGGCATCCGATGTCCAGATCTCGCCGATGGCCGTTTACGCCAGGTTACGGAAAACCCTCCCGGCGGATGGGAAACCCATTACCCTGCGAAACGCTCTCGTTTCACACACTGAGGATTTCACCATGAACAAGGCACTCTGGGCCAACGGCCTGGCGCTCACCGCCGCCGCCCTGCTCGCCGGCGCGGGCACCGCGGAGGCGTCGCTGGCCACCGTCATCGGCTCCGACTCCACCTTCAAGGTCGGCGTCGACATCCAGCCCGGCGTCTATAAGACCACGACCGCGACCCAGCTGTGCGCCTGGGCGCGCCTGTCCTCACTCGCCGGCGGCACCGGCGGCACCATCGAGGCCGGCGGCGCGGTCGGCGGCAACGCCACCGTCGAGATCAAGTCCACCGATATCGGCTTCTTCACCAGCGGCTGCGGCACCTGGACCTTGGACACCACCACCACCGTGTCCGGCTCCTCGAACTTCAGCACCGGCAGCATCGGCGGTCTCATCCCGACCGGCTCGGCCTCGGGTTCGACGCACTGAGACGCGAGCGGTGAGCCGCCCACCCGGTGAGGGCGGCTCACCACACCCGCGAGACCTCAGCAGTCGCAGCAGGTCTCCTCGCAGCAGCAACAGGACTCCTCACAACAGCAGCAGCCCTCGCCGCAGCACACACAGCCCTCGCAACACGGCAGGCAGCAACCGCTGCGGCGACGCGGCCCGCGGCCGTAGTAGCCAGGCCCCGGGCCGTATCCGCCATAGCCCGGTGGCGGGCCCCACGGATCCGGGCCGCGCCGACGCCAGCGCGACTGCGGCGCGACGACGGCATGGTTCGCGCACGCGGGCGCGGAGCCGCCGAAGGTCCGGGTCACCGAGCGGCCCAGTTCGTGTTTCAGGAGTTTGTGGATCAGCCGCGAATCAGTGAATTCCACTTCCGCCAAGGCCAATTCGATTCCGAGCAGGGCATCGACGCACAGGCGGTGCGCCTCGGCGACATCGGTGCCCGTGGCCACCAGGGGATTCCATTTGCCGCGCGCCACATCGTCCGCGAGATCCTCGACCGAATCGACGAGATGCGCTATGCGGCCGAATAATCGGCCCGCCTCGGTCAGAGCGGCCACATTGCCGGGGCGGCCGGCCAGGATCGCGGTATGACCGAAGGCGGCCGCGGTGGCGGTCTCGGTGGGTTCGGTGACGGTGAGCAACGGTGTGCCGAGCACGACCGCGGCCTCGATCTCGGTCTGCCGATCCACCGCCGTCACCAGGACGCCGGTGTCGAAACCCAGTCCCGCACCGCTGGATTCGCCCTGCCGCGCCCAGCGCTGGGCGATGCGCCGGGCGGCCGGACGGATGCCGGTCGCGCCCGCGACCCCGTCGTGGTCCTCGACGTGATCACGCATCTTGGCGCCGGCCAGCACCAGTGAGACCGTGGCCGCCAGCCGGACACAGTCGCCGGTGGCGACATCGGCGCGTCGCATGCCGCGCAGCGGGCAGGGCCCGGCCGCGCGCCGGGTGGGTGGCGCCGTGGACTGCGCTTCCACCAGGGCCGAGATGATCAGCCCGTCGTAATTGGTTGCCATGCGGGCGCTCTGACCGTGGTCGTCCCGCAAGGCCAGGCACAGGCCGCACAATTGCGCCAGCCACGCCCGCCCGAGTTCCTCGCCCAGCCGATGACGGCAGGGCCGGATGATGCCGAACACCCTATTGACGGTAACCCCTCGCGGGGCATCGGTCGTGCGGATCGCGAATCCGCACCGCGTGTTCGCCGCCCGCCACCGCCTGGACGGTGTAGATCGAATCCAGTTGGGCGGCAGCGCGACAGCTCGCGGCCGTTTTCCGGACGCGCCACCGCCGCCCGTTCTCACGCTCGACGGCGGCGAGGTGCCGGCCTGACGACGGCTACTTACCCGCGGCGTGCAGGGCGGCGAGGTAGCCGTAGACGATGGCGGGGCCGATGGTCGCGCCGGGCCCGGCGTAGGTGTGGCCCATGACCGGGGCGCTCGCGTTGCCCGCCGCGTACAGGCCCTCGATCACCGAACCGTCCGCCCGGAGGACGCGGCCGTCGGTGTCGGCGCTCAGGCCGCCCTTGGTCCCGAGGTCACCGGGGACCAGCTTGGCGGCGTAGTACGGACCGGTCTCGAGCGCGCCGAGGTTCGGGTTCGGGCGGTTGCGCGGGTCGCCGTAGTAGTTGTCGTAGGCGCTGTTGCCGCGACCGAAGTCGGGATCTGTTCCGGCGGCGGCGAATTCATTGAAGCGGGTCACCGTGGCGCGGAGGTTCTCGACCGGGAGGCCGATCTGCTCGGCGAGTTCGGGGAGCGAGTCGGCGCGGGTCAGCGCGCCCGACTTGAACCAGCGGCCCGGCAGCGGCTGCCGGGGCGGGACGCCCGCGAACTGGTAGCGGTTGCGGTAGCGCTGGTCGAAGATCAGCCAGGCGGGCAGGTTCTCACCCGGACCCGCACCCTGGCCGTACTCGCCGCCGTACATCTCGTGGGTCGCCTCCACATACGGCAGGCACTCGTTCATGAACCGCTCGCCGCGGTCGTTGACCACGATGCTGCCGGGCAGATTGCGTTCGGCCAGGCAGAACCAGGGCAGGCGGGGCAGCGGGATGGACGGTCCCCACCAGGCGTCTGCCATGAATTCGACCGCGCCACCGGCATTCTCGCCCGCGCGGATACCGTCGCCGGTGTTCGCCTTCGCACCGACGGTCCAGTCGGTGCCGATGGGTTCGCGCTGGTACCGCTTGCGCATGGCCTCGTTGTGCTCGAACCCGCCGGCCGCGATGATCACGCCGCGGCGGGCGGTGAGCACCAGCTCCTGACCGTCACGGCGCACCACCGCTCCGGTGACCCGGCCGTCCTCGGTGCGCAGGTCGAGCAACGGGGTCTCCAGCCACAGCGGGACATTCGCCTCCCGCAGGCCCGCGCGCAGCATGGCGCTCAGCGCCTGGCCGCGGGCGAGGACACGGCGGCGCAGCACGGTCGCCGCCAGCCAGCGGCCCGCGACGCGAGCGCCGGTCAGCGGGCTGCGCGGGTTGCGCAGGCCCAGGTGCAGCTGCCGGAACTCGGCCTGGGTGATCACCACATTCTTCGGGGCCCGCACGTAATCCGGTTCCAGGGTGCGCAATTCGGCGCCCAGCCCGGTGGCGTTGTAGGGCGCGGGCTCGACCGAGCGGCCGTGCGAGCGACCGCCGGGAGCCTCCGGGTAGTAATCGGAATAGCCGGGCACCCACCGCATGCGCAGCGGGGAATGCGCGGCGAGGAAGTCGAAGGCCTCCGCCCCGCGATCGAGGAAGGTGTCGATGCGTTCGGGCGGCACACCCGGGCCGATGATGTCCTTCAGATAGACCCGTGCGGCCTCGAGGTCATCGGCGGGAGCGGACCGCCGCAGCGCCGCGTTCCCCGGAATCCACACGCCGCCACCGGATCTCGCCGTCGACCCGCCCCAGTGCGCCGCCTTCTCGACGATCACCGTCGACAGTCCGTGCTTCGCGGCGGTCAGCGCCGCCGCCATTCCCGCCGCACCGGATCCCACCACGATCACATCGAAGGTCTGACCGGTCGCCTTGTCGTCCTGCATTGTTCCTCACCCTGATAGTTCTGTTCGAAGCTGTTCACTGACCCGCCAAGGCTTCTCAGCCGCGCCAGCGCTCCCCGGTCACGGCGTCGAGCGCACCCTCGACGCACACCGCCAGCGACATCTCCGGATGCGCCGAATTCCGCAGCCACTGCAGGTATCCGAACTCCGCCGCCGCCAGCATGAGATGCACCAGCAGGCCCGGGGTGCTGTCCTGGCCCGCGTCGCGCCCCATCCGCTCCGCGACCAGCTCGACCAGTCGCGTCCGATGTTCGGGAGTGATCAGCGCGACCCGTTCCAGCAGATGCGGCGCGGTCTGGAACGCCGCCCGCCACTGCTCCAGATCCTGCGCGGCCAAGGTCGTCGATCGAGTCAGAATCGCCTGCGCCAGCGCGACATCCGCCGGTTCCCCCGCAGCCCGCTCCTCCAGCAGCGCCACGATTCCGGCGCCACCTTCGCGCACGGGATCCAGCAGCAGGTCCTCCTTGCTGCGCACGTGCCGGAAATACGTACTCGCCGACACCCCCGCCGCCGCCGCGATCTGTTCGGTGGTCACCTCCCCGAATCCCTGCGTCGCGAACAGCTCGAACGCTGCCCGCTGAATCTCGGCCCGGATCTGCCGCCGTTGCCGCTCCCGTAGTGACATCCGCAGACCTCCTTCCGTCACCGACAGCATCTCCCTTTGTGACAGTCACTGTCAAGAGTGGATTCACAGTCACCTTCGACCCGGATACCGCCTCGGACAAGCGAATGGGCGTGGCCGGAAGGACTTCGGCCACGCCCATGTGAGAGTTGAAGATCCAGTGCTGCACGCAATTTCATGTCCCCAGCACCGCACGCTCGATGGTTCGGAGCGTTGTACCGCCAAGCTCACCCCGCCGCACGGCACCGCGTGCATTAGTTATGCGCGAATTGCTATGCGCGACGCAGTGCGAGCACCGGAATAGTCCGGATACCAGCCGTTTTCTCCGCGTACTCCGCGAATCCCGGATACCGCCGAGCCTGCTCGGCGTAGATCCGGTCGCGGTCCGCGCCCTTCACCTCGGTGATAACGACCGGGAAGGTCTCGGTGCCGATCTCGGCCTCGGCCGTCCCGGCGGTAACCAGGTTGTGGTACCAGTCCGGGTTGGTCGGCGCGCCCGCCTTGGAGGCGAAGACGTAGACGACCGCCGGGTCCTGCTCGTCGGCCAGGTACATGGTGGGAGTGACCAGGTCACGACCCGTCTTGCGGCCGCGGTGGTGCAGCAGGATCATCGGCGCGCCCTCGAACGGCCCGCCCACCCGGCCCTCGTTGGCCCGGAACTCGTTGATGATGTTCGTATTCCAGTCGCTCATACCGGTCATTCTGCCGAAAAGGGCCGGGCATCCGTGGGATGCCCGGCCCTGTGCAACGGAAACCGTTACGGCAGCGGACCGCCGGCGGCGATGGCCGAGAGGGTGGCGAACTCGTCACCCTTCAGCGACGCGCCGCCCACCAGGGCGCCGTCGATGTCGGTCTGGCCGACCAGCTCGCCGACGTTCTTGGCGTTGACCGAGCCGCCGTAGAGGACGCGGACGCCCGCGGCCACTTCGGGATTCGCCAGTTCGGCGAGCTCCTTGCGGATGGCGCCGCAGACTTCCTGCGCATCGGCCGGGGTGGCGACCTTGCCGGTGCCGATGGCCCAGACCGGCTCGTAGGCGATGACGATCTTGGAGATCTCCTCCGCCGTCAGGCCCTTGAGCGAGCCGCGCAGCTGCTCGAGGTTGTACTCCACGTGGGTCTTGGTCTCGCGGACGCCCAGGCCCTCACCGATGCAGACGATCGGGGTGATGCCGTACTTCAGCGCCTGCTTGGCCTTGGCCAGCACGGTGGCGTCGTCCTCGTTGTGGTACTGACGCCGCTCCGAGTGGCCCACCACGACGAAGCTGCAACCCAGCTTCGCGAGCATGGACCCGCTGATCTCGCCGGTGTAGGCGCCCTCGTCGTGGGTGGAGACGTCCTGGGCACCGTAGGTGATCAGTAGCCGGTCACCCTCGACCAGCGTCTGCACGCTGCGCAGGTCCACGAACGGCGGAACCACCGTGACGTCGACCTTGTCGAAATACTTCTCCGGCAACGCGAACGCGATCTTCTGCACCAGAGCGATGGCCTCGAGGTGGTTGAGGTTCATCTTCCAGTTGCCGGCGATCAAAGGCTTACGTGCCATGGCTCAGTCCTCCAGAACCGCGAGACCGGGGAGTTCCTTGCCCTCCAGGTATTCCAGCGACGCGCCGCCACCGGTGGAGATGTGCGAGAAACCGTCGTCGGGCAGACCCAGGGTGCGCACGGCCGCGGCCGAGTCACCGCCACCGACGACGGTGAACGCACCCTTCGAGGTGGCCGTGGCGATCGCCTCGGCGACACCGCGGGTACCGGCCGAGAACTTCTCGAACTCGAACACGCCCATCGGGCCGTTCCAGAACACCGTCTTGGCCTCGGTCAGCAGCGCGCCGAAGCGAGCGGCCGAGTCGGGGCCGATGTCCAGACCCATCCAGCCGTCCGGAATCTCGTTGGCGGGCACCGTCTTCGACTCCGCGTCCGCGGCGAACTTGTCGGCCACCACGATGTCCACCGGCAGGTGGATGACGTCGGCGTACTTGTCGAGCAGGTCCTTGCAGGTGTCGATCATCTCTTCCTGCAGCAGCGAGGTGCCCACCGAAAGGCCCTGGGCGGCAAGGAAGGTGAAGCACATGCCGCCGCCGATGACCAGCGTGTCGACCTTCGGCGCGAGCGCCTCGATGACCGCCAGCTTGTCGGAGACCTTGGAACCGCCGAGCACCACCGCGTACGGGCGGGCCGGGTCCTCGGTGAGCTTCTTCAGCACCTCGGTCTCGGCCGCGACCAGCGTGCCCGCGTAGTGCGGGAGCAGCTTGGCCACGTCGTAGACCGACGCCTGCTTGCGGTGCACCACACCGAAACCGTCGGACACGAAAGCACCGTCGTCGCCGACCAGTTCGACCAGGGCGTTGGCGAGCTTGGTGCGCTCGGCATCGTCCTTGCTGGTCTCACGCGCGTCGAAGCGGATGTTCTCGAGCAGCATGACATCACCGTCGGTGAGGCCCTCGGAACGGGCGAGCGCGTCCTGGCCCACCACGTCACCGGCCAGCTGGACATTGCGGCCCAGCTCCTCGGCCAGTCGCGCGGCGACCGGGGCGAGGGAGAACTTCGGGTCCGGCTCGCCCTTGGGGCGGCCCAGATGCGCGGTCACCACGACCTTGGCGCCGGCCTCGGCCAGCGCCTTGATGGTCGGCGCGGACGCGATGATGCGGCCCGGGTCGGTGATGACGCCATTGTCGAGCGGCACGTTCAGGTCCGAGCGCACCAGCACGCCGCGGCCCTCGACGCCCTCGTTCAGCAGATCCTGGAGAGTCTTGATCGTCATCGGCGCTTACAGGGACTTGCCGACGAGGCCGACCAGGTCGGCGAGACGGTTGGAGTAGCCCCACTCGTTGTCGTACCACGAGGCGACCTTGACCTGGTTGTCGATGACCTGGGTCAGCGGCGCGTCGTAGATGGAGGAGTGCGGGTCGGTCACGATGTCGGAGGAGACGATCGGGTCGACGTTGTACTTCAGGATGCCCTTCATCGGGCCGTCCGCGGCGGCCTTCATGGCGGCGTTGATCTCCTCGACCGAGGCGGCGCGCGCCAGGTCGACGGTCAGGTCGGTGAGCGAACCGGTCGGGACCGGCACGCGCAGCGCGTAACCGTTCAGCTTGCCGAGCAGTTCGGGCAGCACCAGGCCGATGGCCTTGGCGGCGCCGGTGCCGGTGGGCACGATGTTCAGCGCGGCGGCGCGGGCGCGACGCAGATCCGAGTGCGGGCCGTCCTGCAGGTTCTGGTCCTGGGTGTAGGCGTGCACGGTGGTCATCAGACCACGCTCGATGCCGAAGGAGTCGTTGAGCACCTTGGCGATCGGGCCCAGGCAGTTGGTGGTGCAGGACGCGTTCGAGATGATGTTCTGCGAACCGTCGTACTTGTCGTCGTTGACGCCCATCACGATGGTGATGTCCTCGCCCTTGGCGGGCGCGGAGATGATGACCTTCTTGGCGCCGGCGGCCAGGTGGCCCTTCGCCTTGGTGGCGTCGGTGAAGATACCGGTCGACTCGACGACCACGTCGACACCCAGGTCACCCCACGGCAGGGCGGCGGGGCCCTCCTTGATGGCCAGCGCGGTGATGCGCTGGTCGCCCACGACGATGGTCTCGTCGCCGTCCAGGGAAACGTCCTGCGGCAGGCGGCCCAGGATCGAGTCGTACTTCAGCAGGGTCGCCAGCGACTTGTTGTCGGTCAGGTCGTTGACCGCCACGATCTCGATGTCGGTGGTGCCGAGGGCCTTCTGCGCCTCGACGGCTCGGAAGAAGTTGCGCCCGATACGGCCGAAGCCGTTGATACCTACCCGGACAGTCACGTTTTCGCTCCTCAGCTTTGCGGATCGTTTCCGTTGCGGTGCTAACCCTAGCCCTGTAACAGAAACATCACGGACACACCCCCGCCACGGTGAACATACGAAAACGATCATTTTCGCCACAGACGACCGGAAGCGCCGCAACCATTGGGGTTGCGACGCTTCCGGACGGAATCACCGTGCGGTTCCGCTCAGTGTAAGCGGCGCCGCGGCCGTTTCAGGCCTCTTCGAGCAGCTCTGCGGTGACCGCGCTTTCGGTGTCGGGCACGCCGAGTTCCTTGGCGCGCCGGTCCGCCATCGAGAGCAGCCGCCGGATCCGGCCCGCCACAGCGTCTTTCGTCATGGGCGGATCGGCCAGCTGGCCCAGCTCCTCCAGGGAGGCCTGGCGGTGCAGCACGCGCAGCTTGCCGGCGGCCGCCAGATGGTCGGGCACATCGTCGCTCAGGATCTCGAGCGCGCGCTCCACCCGGGCCGCGGCCGCGACCGCCGCGCGGGCCGACCGACGCAGGTTCGCGTCGTCGAAGTTGGCCAGCCGGTTCGCGGTCGCCCGGACCTCGCGGCGCATGCGCCGCTCCTCCCAGGTGAGCCGGGTGTCCTGCGCACCCATGCGGGTGAGCAGGGCGCCGATGGCCTCCCCGTCGCGCACCACGACGCGATCGGTGCCGCGCACCTCGCGCGCCTTGGCGGAGATGCCCATGCGCCGGGCCGCGCCGACGAGCGCGAGCGCCGCCTCCGGCCCGGGGCAGCTCACCTCGAGCGCCGAGGACCGGCCCGGCTCGGTGAGCGAGCCGTGCGCGAGAAACGCCCCGCGCCAGGCCGCTTCGGCGTCGCCGATGCTGCCGCCCACGACCTGCGCGGGCAGGCCCCGGACCGGCCGGCCGCGCACGTCGAGCAAACCGGTCTGGCGCGCCAGCGCCTCGCCTTCCTTGGAAACTCGCACTACATACCGGGAGGTTTTCCGGAGCCCTCCGGCGCCGAGAACATGCACATCCGAGCCGTAGCCGTACAGCTCGAAGATCTCTCGACGCAGCCGACGCGCAATGGAACCCATGTCCACTTCGGCTTCGACGATCACCCGACCGCCGACGATGTGCAATCCACCGGCGAACCGCAGTAGCGCGGACAACTCCGCTTTGCGCGAGCTCACCTGAGATACAGAGAGCCGGCTCAGCTCGTCCTTCACTTCCGCTGTCATCGCCACGAGACGCGCTCCTTTCCACCCAACCCGGACCGCACACGTTGGCCCATATGCCGTCCTTCGACTCGAAGCCCTGCTGATTCCGGCCGAGGTTGCCGGATCACCTGATCCAGTGCGGCGGCAAGCTTTCCGGGGTGGTGCCGGTCCGTCCCCGCCTCGGCGACATCAGCGAAGGTTACTCGCGCACGCAGCTGTTCGGCAGCTCTTGCCAGATGTTCGCGTTCCCTACCCTCGGGTACGGAACCGGAGTCCACCAGAACATGGTCGACTGTGAAATCCGGTGCGTGCTGGGACAATACATGCAGGTGCCGTTCCGCGGAGAATCCGGCCGTTTCGCCCGGTTCGGCAGCGAGGTTGAGCACCAGCACTTTCCGCGCCCGCGTATGCAGCAACGCTTCGTGCAAATCCGGCACCAGCACGTGCGGAATGACGCTCGTGAACCAGCTTCCGGGGCCCAGCACCACCACGTCGGCGTGCTCGATCGCCGAGGTCGCCTCGGGGCAGGCGGGCGGATCGGAGGGGATCAGCCGCACCCGGCGCACCTTGCCCGGCGTGGTCGCCACCGCCACCTGACCGCGGATGCAGCGACTCACCCGCGGATCGCCTTCCAGCCCAGAGACATCCGCCTCGATGGTCAGCGCGATCGGCGACATGGGTAGCACTCTTCCGGTGACCCGCAGAATCTTTCCGGCCTCGTCCAGGGCCGCGATGGGGTCGCCCAGCTCCTCGGTCAAGCCCGCCAGAATCAGATTGCCGACCGAGTGCCCGGCCAGCGCGCCGGTGCCGCCGAAGCGGTGTTGCAAGGTTCGCGCCCAGTGCCCGTCGGCCTCTTCGGCCAAGGCCACCAACGCCATTCGCAGATCGCCCGGCGGCAGCATGCCCAGCTCGGCGCGTAGGCGCCCCGAGGAACCGCCGTCGTCGGCGACGGTGACCACCGCGGTGATCTTGCGGGTGAGCCGCCGCACGGCGGTCAGCGTCGCGTACAGCCCGTGCCCACCGCCGAGCGCCACGAAGGCGGGATTGGCGGTGCGGCCGGAAGTGCTCTCACTCATTCCCGCCCCAGATCTCGATGGACCACGCGCACGACGTCCCGAGGATGCTCAGCACCCGAATCGCTCTCCGCCGCACGGCCCGCCAACGCGTCACCCAGCGCCTCCGCTATCGCCACACTGCGGTGTTTACCGCCGGTGCAGCCCACTGCCACGGTCATGTATCGCTTCCCCTCTTGGCGGTAGCCCTCGGTCGTCAGGTCGACGAGATGGCGCGCGGTGCCCAGGTAGTCCTGTGCGCCCGGGCGCGACAACACATACTCGCTGACCGGGGCGTCCTGCCCGGTTTTCTCACGGAGTTCGGGAATCCAATGTGGATTCGGCAGGAAACGCAAATCGAACACCATGTCGGCGTCGAGCGGGACTCCGTACTTGAACCCGAACGATTGCACGGTCAACTGCAATACGGTGGCGGCGTCGCCGCCGTAGACCTCCTCGAGCTTGCGGTGCAACTGATGGATCGACAGCGCGGTGGTGTCGATGACGACGTCCGCGGCGGTCTTCACCGGGTCCAGCCGCCGGCGTTCGGCGGCGATGCCGGCGGTCAGGGTGCCGTCGGCGCTCTCGCTCTGCAATGGGTGGCGGCGGCGCGCGAAACCGAAGCGCCGGATCAGCACATCGTCGGAGGCCTCGAGGAACAGGATGCGGGTGCGCACGCCGGCGGACCGCAACTGCTCGACCACCGCGGACAGATTCCCCGTGAAGAAGCGGTTGCGCACGTCCATGACCAGCGCGAGCTTGCGGATCGGGGGTTCGGCGGCGCGGCCCAGATCGACCATGCGGCCGATCAACTCCGGCGGCAGATTGTCGGCGACGTAGTACCCGAGGTCCTCGAGCACCTTGCCGGCGGTGCCGCGGCCGGCGCCGGACAGGCCGGTCACGATGACCACCTCGACCGGAGCGGGTTCGGAACCGGGCCGCCCCTTGCGGGGGCTGGGCTGGGACTCGCCTGATTCGGTTGCCGTGCTGTTCTCGGCAGTAGCTGTGCTGTCTTCGACGCGCGTCATGTCCTACCGGTTCGTGTCTGGAGTTCCCTCGATCATCCTGCACCGACGCCCGCGAACCCGGCAGGCGAGCGGCGGGAGCGCAACACAGCTGTGATTTCCGCTCCCGACCAGCACACACGGCGTGTCGCAAATTTCCCGTTCGGCGTGTCGCACTCTACCCGGTGGGTCCCCATCCGACGCGCCGCGAAACGCCGATCCGCTACTGCTGTCGCAACGCGTCCAGGACTGCCCTGGCCGTCGCCACGCCGATGCCCGGGACCGCGGTGATCTGCTCCACCGTAGCCTCCTTGAGCTTGGCGACCGACCCGAAATGCGTCACCAGCGCGGTCTTGCGGGTCGACCCCAGCCCCGGCACCGAATCCAGCGCCGACGCCGTCATCCGCCGCGACCGCTTGGAGCGGTGGAAGGTGATGGCGAAGCGGTGCGCCTCGTCGCGCACCCGCTGCAGCAGGTAGAGCGCCTCACTGGTGCGCGGCATGATCACCGGGTCGGGCTCGTTGGGCACCCACACCTCCTCCAGGCGCTTGGCCAGGCCGATCACCGCGACATCGGTGATGCCCAGCTCGTCGAGCACCTCGGCGGCCGCGTTCACCTGCGGCGCGCCGCCGTCCACCACGTACAGGTTGGGCGGGTAGGAGAAGCGGCGCGGCTTGCCGGTCTTCGGGTCGATCCCGGGCAGCCCGGGTTCGGTTGCCTCGGAATCGGATTCGAGCTCGGCGGCCTCGGCGGCGTCGAGCTCGCGGCGCAGCTTGCCGAAGCGGCGCCGCGTCACCTCGGCGATGCTGCCCACGTCGTCGGAGCGGCCCTCCCCGGCCGCTTCCTTGATCGTGTAGTGCCGGTACTCGGACTTGCGGGCCAGCCCGTCCTCGAACACCACCAGCGAGGCCACCACATCGGTGCCTTGTACGTGCGAGATGTCCACACACTCGATGCGCAGCGGCGCGCTGTCCAGATCGAGGGCGTCCTGGAGCTCCTGCAGCGCGGCCGAACGCGCGGTCAGGTCCCCGGCCCGCTTGAGCTTGTGCTGGGCGAGGGCCTCCTGTGCATTGCGCTGCACGGTCTCGGCCAGCGCCTTCTTGTCCCCGCGCTGGGGCACCCGCAACTGCACCGCCGACCCGCGCAGCCCCGACAGCCACTGCTGCACCTGATCGTGGTCGTCGGGCAGGGCCGGGACCAGCACCTCGCGCGGGACCACCGCGCCCGGCGTCTCGTCACCGCTCTGCGCGGCGACCGCGGTCTGCTCGCCGTAGAACTGGGTCAGGAACTGCTCGACCAGCGCGGGCAGCTCGCCCCCGGCGGCCGCGGCGTCGATGGCGTCGCCGGATTTGTCGACCACCCAGCCGCGCTGACCGCGCACCCGCCCGTCGCGGACGTGGAAGATCTGGACCGCGGCCTCGAGCTCGTCCACGGCGAAGTCGATGACATCGGCGTCGGTGCCGGTGCCCAGCACCACCGCCTGCTTCTCCAGGGCGCGCTTGAGCGCCTGCACGTCGTCGCGCAGCCGGGCGGCGTTCTCGAAGTCGAGTTCGTCGGCGGCCTCGTGCATGCGGCGTTCCAGCTGCTTGACCAGCCGGTCGGTCTTGCCGGAGAGGAAGTCGCAGAAGTCGTCCACGATGTCGCGGTGCTCGGCCGCGCTCACCCGGCCGATGCACGGCGCGGAGCACTTGTCGATGTAGCCGAGCAGGCACGGGCGCCCGATCTGGCTGTGCCGCTTGAAGACTCCGGCCGAGCAGGTGCGCACCGGGAACACTCGCAGCAGCAGGTCCAGGGTCTCGCGGATGGCCCAGGCGTGGGCGTACGGCCCGAAGTAGCGGACGCCCTTCTTGCGCGCGCCGCGGTAGACGAAGACGCGCGGATACTCCTCGTCGAGGCTGACCGCCAGCACCGGGTACGACTTGTCGTCGCGGTAGCGGACATTGAAGCGCGGATCGAATTCCTTGATCCAGTTGTATTCCAGCTGCAGCGCTTCCACCTCGGTGGACACCACGGTCCACTCGACGCCGGCGGCGGTGGTCACCATCTGGCGGGTGCGCGGATGCAGCCCGGCCACATCGGCGAAGTACGAGTTCAGCCGCTGGCGCAGGCTTTTCGCCTTGCCGACATAGATGACCTGCCCGAACTTGTCCCGGAACTTGTAGACGCCCGGTTCGACGGGGATGGTGCCCGGGGCGGGCCGGTAGGTCGCGGGATCTGCCACGGCTCCAGGTTAGTCAGTGACTCCGACACCCGATCCCGGGTACAGCCTCCGACACCCCATCCACGGCGCTCTCGGCGACGAAGTATCGACAAGATCGTTCATCAGGAGAGGGAACCCCACATGATCCGTCTGCGCACTCGCCGCCGCTCGCTCGCCGTCGTGGACGCGGTCTGCCTGGCCGCGGCCGCCCTGGTGGCGGTGTCCGTGCCCGCCACGGCCGAGTCCGGCGACGCGTCGATCCTCGTGTCCGGGGTGCTCACCGGGTACCGCTCGCCCGCCCTGTTCTGTGGTGGGGCCGTGCTGAATTCCCCGGTCGACCGGCAGGCCGCCTGACGCCGCGCGCCACGCCGGAACACCGATCTCCGCGAGTTTCAGCGGTGCGGAGGGTCTCGCGGGTCAGTATGGACGAACTGTTTCGCTTGATCTGTCCGTATACGAGGGAGCTTGTTCGATGACGAACCATCACCATCTCCACCCGCGCCGCCGGTCGCTCGCGATCGGTTCCGCACTCGGCATCGGCGCGGCGGGCCTGATCGCGGTGTCGGCTCCGGCCGCCCACGCCGATTCGCCCTGCCGTATCGACCGGACGCTCGACACCGCCACCTTCACCTGCCCCGCGGACACCTGGTACGCCGCGGTGGTGCAGTGCCTGGGCGCACGGCAGGTCGGCAACGGCTACCAGTCCCCCACCTACATCGTGGGCGACTCGCCGCGCCCGCTCATTCCCATGACCATCGAATGCAAGGGTGAGGGCAAGAACGGCATCGTACTCAACGCCTGGACCGACGGCCCGTTCTGAACCATCGGTGATCCGGCGTTCCCGGAGAACTACGCGATCTCGCGCCGCAAAGCCGGTGCGAGATCGCCCTTTTCGCCCACTTCCACGGTGTCGAGTTCCAGCCAGTCGGCCATCTCCCGCAGCGCGGGGGCCAGTGCCCCGGCGATCCGGGCGTGGTCGCGTCCCGGCTCGGCGAACGCGCCCGGCACCAGCAGCCGCCCGCTCGCGCGCTCGGCGCGCAGGTCCACCCGCGCGACCAGTTCGCCGTCGAGCAGGAACGGGAAGACGTAATAGCCGTGCACGCGTTTGTGTTCCGGCGTGTAGATCTCGATGCGGTAATGGAAGTCGAACAGCCGCTCGGTGCGATCGCGGAAGAAGATCAGCGGATCGAAGGGGCACAGCAGGGCCGCGCCGGAGACGCGGCGGGGCGTGCGGGCCTCGGTGTGCAGGTACGCGGGTCTATCCCAGCCCTGCACGGTGACCTGCGTCAATTCCCCGCTGTCGAGCAGATCGGCGATGGCGGGCTCGGTCTGGCGGCGGGTCAGCCGGTAGTAGTCGCGCAGATCGGTCTCGGTGCCCACGCCGTGCGCCCGGGCCGCGCGCCGCACCAGCTCGCGGATCGCGTCCGCCTCATCCGGTTCGCGGGAAACCACCTCGGCGGGTAGGACGTTCGCGGCGAGGTCGTAGTGGCGCTGGAAGCCGACCCGGCGGGGCACGGTCAGCTCCCCCGCCGCGAACAACGCCTCGCACACCACCTTGGTGTCGCTGTAGTTCCAGCCCCAATTGTCCTTGGCCCGTGGCCGATCCAGCTCCAGGTGCCGTTCGACCTCCCCCGCGGTGCTCGCGCCGTACTCCTTGACCACGGCCAGCACATCGTCGGCCAGGCCCGGATTGCGTTCCAGCACGTGCCGCATCCCGTTCCAGCGGCCGTGCCGGTACTGCACCATGCGCCAGCGCATCAGCGGCCAGTCCCGCACGGGGATCAGCGCCGCCTCGTGCGCCCAGTATTCGATCAGCTGCCGTGGCTTGCGGGCGCTGTGGCCCCACGCGGCCTCGTCGAGCAGGGTCCGGTCGTAGGCGCCGATGCGGCTGAACACAGGCGCGTAGTGCGCCCGCACCACCGCCGACACCGAATCCAGCTGCAGCAGCCGGGTGCTGTCGAGGACCTTCATGACCGTGCGCCGGGTGGGTGGCGCGCTCGGCCGGGCGGGCCCGAACCCCTGGGCCGCGAGGGCGATGCGGCGCGCCGCCGCGAGTGACAGGGATCCGGTCGGCGAAGTCGGCACACTCGAACCATGCCACGACCCACCGACAAACCTGCCCGATACACGACTGTATCGAGCACCTGTACAGCGGCGACCTCGTTGGATACATTCGTGTATCGAACTTCGACACCAAGGAAATGGGCATGATCGAGAACCCGGATGTCATCGTGGTCGGGGCCGGTCTGGCCGGTCTCGTCGCCACACACGAACTGGTCAAGGCGGGTAAGCGGGTCCTGATTCTGGATCAGGAGAATCGCGCCAACCTGGGCGGGCAGGCGTTCTGGTCGCTGGGCGGGCTGTTCTTCGTGGACAGCCCCGAGCAGCGGCGGCTCGGCGTCAAGGACAGCCTCGAGCTGGCCCTGCAGGACTGGCTGGGCTCGGCGGGCTTCGACCGCGAGGACGAGGACCACTGGGCGCGGCAGTGGGCGCGCGCCTACGTGGAGTTCGCGGCCACCGAGAAGCGGCAGTACCTGCACGACCTCGGGCTGCGGGTGACGCCGCTGGTGGGCTGGGCCGAGCGCGGCGGCGAATCGGCCGACGGGCACGGCAATTCGGTGCCGCGGTTCCACCTCACCTGGGGCACCGGGCCCGAGGTGGTGCGGGTGTTCCTCGAACCGGTGCTCGCGGCGGAGCGGCGCGGGCAGGTCGGGTTCGCGTTCCGGCATCGCGTGGACGAGCTGATCGTGGCGGACGACGCCGTCACCGGCGTGCGCGGCAGCGTGCTGGAGGACTCCACCGAGGACCGCGGCGTCGCGTCCTCACGCACCGTGACCGGCGAGTTCGAACTGCGCGCGGCCGCGGTGATCGTGTCCTCCGGCGGTATCGGCCACAATCACGAACTGGTGCGGCGCAATTGGCCCACCGAGCGGCTCGGGCCGTGCCCGGAGCACATGATCGCGGGCGTGCCGGCCTACGTCGACGGCCGCATGCTCGGCATCACCGAGGCCGCGGGCGGGCGGATCGTGAACCGGGATCGCATGTGGCACTACACCGAGGGCATCCACAACTGGGATCCGGTGTGGCCCGATCACGCCATCCGCATCATTCCCGGGCCGTCGTCGCTGTGGTTCGACGCCAACGGAAAGCGCATGACCGCACCGGCTTTCCCGGGTTTCGACACCAATGCCACCATGAAGCAGATCCTGGCCACCGGCTACGACTACTCGTGGTTCATCCTGACCCAGTCGATCATCGAGAAGGAGTTCGCGCTGTCGGGCTCGGAGCAGAATCCCGATATCACCGGTAAGGACCTCAAGCTCACGCTCAAGAGCCGGGTGGCCAAGGGCGCGCCGGGACCGGTGGAGGCGTTCAAGCAGCACGGCGTCGACTTCGTGGTCGCCGATACCCTGCCCGAACTCATCGCGGGGATGAACAAGATCTCGCGCGGCCCGCAGCTGGACGCGGCCGACATCGAGCGCCAGATCGTGGCGCGCGATCGCGACGTCGAGCACAAGTTCAGCAAGGACGCCCAGCTCATGGCCGTCAACAACGCGCGACGGTATCTGGGCGACAAGCTGGGCCGGGTGGCCACGCCGCACAAGATCCTCGATCCGGCGCACGGCCCGCTGATCGGCGTGCGGCTCAATATCCTGACCCGCAAGACCCTGGGCGGGCTGCAGACCAATCTGGACTCGCAGGTCATCCGCGCCGACGGCACCCCGTTCCCGGGGCTGTACGCCGCGGGCGAGGTCGCCGGTTTCGGCGGCGGCGGGGTGCACGGCTACAACGCGCTGGAAGGCACCTTCCTGGGCGGGTGCATCTTCTCCGGCCGGGCCGCGGGACGAGCCCTGGGCCGTACCCTGCAGTGACGACTCCGGTTGCCGCCCACCGTATTCCGGTGGGCGGCGACTGTCGTCAGTCGACCGCGAACCAGCGGTAGCAGTCGCGGCGCAGCAGCAGCGCCAGCACGATGCCCGAGACCATGATGCCGCCGAGCACGGTGAACGGGCCCACGCCCGTGGGCATTTCGGCCGACATCAGGGTGAACACCCCCAGGAAGGCCTGCAGGCTGGCCAGACCCAGCGCGGTCACCCAGATCCAGCGCGACCGCAGGCCGAACAGCAAGGCCACAGCGCCGGTGACCCAGGCGGCGAAGAAGTGGCCGATGCTGCCCGCGACGCTGTCGAACCCGGCTGGAATGGAGAGCATGCTGTGCAGCACGGCCAGGCCGGTCGCGCCGAGCGCGGCGAATTGGGTCTCGCGGACCTGGGCGGGCACCTCGGCGTCCGCGCTCTCGCGGCGCAACCCCCGCACGCCGTCGATCGCCCGCTCGAACAATGTGGCAGGAACGCCGTTTTCCGTGACTGTCGGTGTCATTTCCACCTCGTCGGCAACAGCCGATAACGAACTCACAGCACTCCTCGTTGAGTAACCCCTGGTGGCGCGCCCCCTGCGACCCGCCGAACCAGACGCTAACCAAATGTTCAGAGTCCGGACAATCTCGTTCCCGAAGTTATGACCATGCCCACAGCCGATAGGTGTCCGCTACACACAGTGAAATCGAACACAGAACGGCCGCACGCCATTTCGCGTGCGGCCGTTGAAAAGACCTGGTCCGGAGACTATTTGTCGTCCATGGGGATCGGCGGAACGACCGGGAATTCCCCGGTGTAGCCCTCGCGCAGCTTGGCGATGGCCAGGACCCGCGGGCTGGCGATCCGCCAGCCGATGGCGAGCGCGGGGACGATGATGACCAGGCTGGCCACCGTCCACGTACCGACCGGACGGTCGAAAGCCATCAGAATCAACACCAGCCCCAGGAACACCAGCGTCGCGATACCGGTATACGGAGCACCGAACATCCGGAACGCCGGCCGCTCGGCCCGGCCCTGCTTCGCCAGGTAGAACAGCTTCAACTGGCACAGCACGATGGTCGCCCAGGACGCCAGAATGCCCAGCGAGGCGACATTCAGCACGATTTCGAACGCCTGCGACGGCACGATGTAATTCAGCCAGATACCGAACAATGCGATGGCGCTGGTGAGCAGAATTCCGCCGTACGGCACACCGGCCTTCGACATGCGCGAGGTGAATTTCGGGGCGCTGCCGTTCATGGACATCGAACGCAGAATTCGGCCGGTCGAATACAGGCCCGCGTTCAGACTCGACAAGGCGGCGGTGAGCACCACGAAATTCATGATCGAACCCATGTGCGCGACGCCGAGTTTGCCGAAGAAGGTGACGAACGGGCTCTCCCCCGCCTTGTACGCGGTGTAGGGCAGCAGCAGCGCCAGCAGAATCACCGAGCCGCAATAGAACAGCGCGATACGCATGATCACCGAGTTGATCGCGCGCGGCATGATCTTCGCCGGATTCTCGGTCTCGCCCGCCGCGATGCCGACCATTTCCACGGCGGCGTAGGCGAACACCACGCCGGAGGTGACGGTGACCAGCGGCAGCACGCCGGTCGGGAACCAGCCGCCCGCGGCGGAGATCATGCCGAAGCCGGTGGCCTGGCCGTCCACCTCGAACCGCCCCGCGAAGAAGACGGTGCCGACCACCAGGAAGGTGAGCAGGGCGACCACCTTGATCATGGCGGCCCAGAATTCCATCTCGCCGAACCACTTCACCGAGGCCAGGTTGATGCCGAGCACGATGACGAGCGCGCCCAGCGCCAGCAGCCATTGCGCGATCGGCTGGAAGGGCCCCCAGTAGTGCAGGTAGGTGGCGACCGCGGTGGTGTCGACGATGCCGGTCATGGACCAGTTCAGGAAGTACATCCACCCGGCCACGAATGCGGCCTTCTCACCGAAGAATTCGCGCGCGTAGGAGACGAACGAGCCCGAGGACGGGCGGTGCAACACCAGTTCGCCGAGGGCGCGCAGGATGAAGAAGACGAAGGCGCCACAGATCAGGTACACCAGGAACAGCGACGGCCCGGCATTGGCGAGGCGACCGCCGGCGCCCAGGAACAGGCCGGTGCCGATGGCGCCACCGATGGCGATCATCTGCAATTGCCGGGGTTTCAGGGCTTTGTGGTAGCCGCTGTCCTCGGCATTGAGGCTGGTGGCAGTTGTCCGGATCTCGGTCATACGCCGGGTTAACCCTCCGCTATCGTGAAACGAGGCCGTCCGAGAGTACCTTGCCGTTTGCTGCGAGCCGTGCCGCCGCTCCGGACGGGGTCAGCGCGGCCGTTTCCGGCTGGTCCAAGCCGATTCATCGGCGATTGCCATGGAAGTGCTGATGATTCATAGGTGAGCAGACCGGTCAAACCGCCGCCCCGGCACGCCCGCGGAGCTAGAGTCCGGTCATGAGGCGCTTGCGACGAACCGGAAGCGGCGCTGCCGCCCTGCTGCTGTCGATCGGAATGCTCACCGCCTGTTCGTCCTCGACGAACGAGAGTTCGTCGTGCACGGTGTCCCCCAACGGAACTCCGGTCACCTCCGGGGTTCCCGCCGGGCCCAGCTCGACCAATCTGGCCTTGCACCCGGAGGTCGCCACCGGCTACCGCACCGGCATGACTCCGGTGCGCACCGGCGGATTCGCGGTCTCCACCGCCAATCCGGTCGCCACCGAGGCCGCCTGCCGGGTGCTGCGCGACGGCGGCACCGCCGCGGACGCGCTGATCGTGGCCCAGACCGTGCTGAACCTGGTGGAGCCCCAGGCCACCGGCATCGGCGGCGGCGCGTTCCTCATGTACTACGACGCCGCGACCAAGAGCGTCGACGCCTACGACGGCCGCGAGACCGCGCCCCAGGCCGCCACCGAGGACTACCTGCGTTACATCGGCCCCGCCGATCACACTGTGCCGCAACCCAACGCGCGCGCCAGCGGCCGCTCCATCGGCGTGCCGGGCGTGCTGCGCATGCTGGAGCTCGCGCACACCGAGCACGGCAAGCAACCCTGGCGCGACCTGTTCACCCCCGCGGTGAACCTCGCCGACGGCGGCTTCACGATCTCCCCGCGGATGGCCACCCAGATCGCGGCGTCCCAGGCGGACCTGGCCCGCGACGACGCCGCCCGCGCGTATTTCCTGCTGCCCGACGGCAATCCGAAGCAGGCGGGCACCACGCTGGTCAATCCGGCCTTCGCCAAGACGCTCTCGGCCATCGCCGCCGACGGCGCGAACGCCTTCTACACCGGGGCCATCGCCGCCGACATCGTCGACACCACCGCCACCGCCTCCGGCGGCCGCACCCCCGGACTGCTGGCGCTCGCGGACCTGTCGTCGTACCAGGCCAAGAAGCGCACCGCGGTGTGCTCCCCGTATCGAACCCACGAGATCTGCGGCATGCCGAACCCGTCCTCGGGCGGCATCACCGTCGAGGCGGCGCTGGGCATTCTGTCGAATTTCGATCTGGCCGCGATGAAACCGACCGACGTATCCGGAGACGGGACCACCGCGCGCGACGGCGGCAAGCCCACCGCCGAGGCCGTGCACCTGATCGCCGAGGCCGAGCGGCTGGCCTACGCCGATCGCGACAAGTACATCGCCGACTCGGATTTCGTTCCGCTGCCGGGCAATTCACCGCAGACGCTGCTGAATCCGAACTACCTGAAGCAGCGGGCCGCGCTCATCAACCCGAGCAAGAGCCTGGGCACCGCCACACCGGGCGACTTCGGGCCGGTCCCGGTCGGCAACGGGCCGCAGCAGCCCGAGCACGGCACCAGCCACATCTCGATCGTCGACAAGTACGGCAACGCGGCCTCGATGACCACCACGGTCGAATCCGCGTTCGGGTCCTTCCATTTCGTGGACGGCTTCATTCTCAACAACCAGCTCACCGACTTCGCCGCCGAACCCCTCGACAAGGACGGCGCGCCGGTCGCCAACCGCATCGACGCGGGCAAGCGGCCGCGCAGCTCCATGGCCCCGACCCTGGTGTTCGACCGCGCTCCCGACGGCGGCCGGGGCGCGCTCAGCCATGTCACCGGGTCGCCGGGTGGCGCGGTGATCATCCAGTTCGTGGTGAAAACCCTGGTCGCCATGCTGGATTGGGGGCTGAATCCACAGCAGGCGGTGTCGATGATCGACTTCGGCGCGGCCAACACACCCACCACGAACGTGGGCGGTGAGCATCCGGCGGTGAACGCCACCGACAACGGCGACCACGACGTGCTGGTCCAGAAGCTGCGTGCCTCCGGCGATCAGGTGTCGGTGGCGCCGCAATCGAGCGGGCTCTCGGCGCTGGTCCGCGACGGCGACGGCTGGATCGGCGGCGCGGATCCCCGCCGCGAGGGCGCGGTGCTCGGCGGCCCGCGCTAGGCCGCGTCCGGCGCGCCCGGCCGCGGGCCCGGCGCGTCGACCCTCATGAGCGGGGCCAGTGCCGCCCGCGATAGTTCTCGATATCGGCATTGAATCGGGCCAGCAACGACGCCAGCGCCGAGACGTCCTCGTCGGACCAGTCGGCCAGGATCTCGTCGAGATGCCGAAGGCTCTGCGCGCGTTCGGCATCGAGCCGGGCGGCGCCTTCGGCAGTGACCCGGAACTTGCGGGCGATGCCGCCGTCGGGGTCGGGGATGCGTTCGGCCAGGTCCGCGCGCAGCAGCGCGGCGGTCTGCCGATTGAGGGTGGAGGCGTCCAGCCCCAGCGTGTCACTGAGCTGACCGATCGACATCGGCCCCTCCCCGCGCAGCAGGCTGAGCAGCAGGTAGGCGCTGCGGTCGAGGCCATTGTCGCCTTTGCGCGGAATCAGGCTGTACCGGCCGAACAGCATGGTCTCGAACTCGAGCAATTCGCTGGGCTTGGTCACTTCCGTCCTTTCCGCGGTCCCCTGCACCCTACGTGTGACAGGGGCCGAGCATCGATTATGCATCATGCACTTGATGTGTATAGTGCACATAGATCGATGATGAGGAGAACCCCATGACCAGACCCGAGTCCGCTGCTCGGCCCGCCGGCGCCCCGCCGGAGCCCACCCGCGCCGGCAGCACCCTCGCGGTGCTGGCCTACACCGGCGTCGTCGCCTCGCTGATGCAGACCCTGGTGGTCCCGCTGCTGGGCGACCTGCCCCGAATCCTGCACGCGTCCGCGTCGAACGCGTCCTGGGTCGTCACCATCACCCTGCTGGTGGCGGCGGTGGCGACGCCGGTCGCGGGACGGCTCGGCGATATGTACGGCAAGCGCCGCATGCTCATCGCCTCGACCATTCCGATCATGGTCGGCTCGATCGTGTGCGCGGTGTCGACCTCGCTGATCCCGATGATCGTCGGACGCGGGCTGCAGGGCCTGGGCGTGGGCACCATCCCGCTGGCCATCGCCCTGCTGCGCGATGTGATGCCGCCCGAGCGCCTCGGTGCGGCCATCGCGCTGATCAGCTCGTCGCTGGGCATCGGCGGCGCGCTCGGCCTGCCGATCGCGTCCGCGGTCACCGAGTACAGCAACTGGCGGGTGATGTTCTGGGCCGCAGCGGTTCTCGTGGCGATCGCCACCGCGCTCATCGTCGTGGTCGTGCCCGAGGGCACCTCCGAAGGACCGTCGGGCCGCTTCGACATGCCCGGCGCGCTACTGCTCGGCGCGGCCCTGGTGTCCCTGCTGCTGCCGGTGTCGAAGGGCGCGGCGTGGGGCTGGACCAGCGGCTCGACCCTCGGGCTGTTCGCCGCGGCCCTGGTGCTGCTGCTGGTGTGGGGCTGGTGGGAACTGCGGGCCCCCGAACCGCTGGTCGATCTGCGGATCACCGCCCGCCCGCAGGTCCTGGTCACCAACCTGGCCAGCATCGCGGTCGGCGTCGGCCTGTACGCGCTGCAGCTGAGCCTGCCGCAGCTCATGCAGCTGCCCGAGGCGCTCGGCTACGGCCTGGGCCAGTCCATGGTCATGATGGGCGTGTGGATGGCCACCGGCGGCATCATGATGATGGTCATCTCGCCGATCGGCGCGAAGCTGTCCGCGGCACGCGGCCCGAAGATCACGCTGGTCACCGGCACGCTGATCATGGCCGCCGGCTACGGTGTGGCACTGCCGCTGATGGGGTCCATCGGGGGCCTGGTGGTCGTCAACATCATCTGCAGCACCGGTGTCGCCTTCGCCTACGGCGCGATGCCCGCGCTCATCATGGGCGCGGTGCCGCAGTCGGAGACCGCGGCCGCCAACAGCTTCAACACCCTGATGCGCTCGATCGGCACGTCGGTGTCGGCCGCGGTGGTCGGCGCGGTGCTGGCGCAGATGAGTGTGCAGCTGGGCAGCCACAGCATCCCGACCGAACACGGCTTCCGCACGGTGTTCCTGATCGGCGCCGTCGTGTGCCTGGTCGCCGCGCTGATCGCGGTGCTGATCCCGGTGCGGCGCGCGGCGCAATCCGTGCCCGCCCAGCGGCCCGAGACCGCGAAAGTCCTCGCGGACAACTGATTCCGAACCGGATCGGGCGCGTCACAGCCATCCGTCCGCCGCGGCCACGCAGGCGCGGCGACGGATGGCTTACTCGTTCTCGCCGGTGTACTTCGCGCCGAGTTCGCGGAACCGGTCCATGGCCTCGGCCGCGCGCATCTTGTCATTGGAGCGGATGGCCATCATGGGCACGTACTCGTCGTGCACCAGTTCCAGCCGCGCCCAGGACTTCTTGTCCGGGAACGAGATCCCGCGGATGTCCTGCCACCCGAACTCGCTGTCGCCGACGATATTGCGCACCATGACCCCGCGCTTGCCGACCCGCACCCGGGGCCGGGTCAGCGTCAGCACACCCGCGGCCAGCACCAGGCCGAACGCCGCCAGGCCGATCTGATCGGAGACTCGGAAGTTGACGCCGGTGGAGCCCTGGCGCAGCACGATGCCGCCGAAGATGAAGACCGCGGCCAGCACCGCGGCCACGATCCGCACGGTGATGATGGCGTGGCGCGGGCGGACTTCGAGGTCCCACTCAGCGTCGGTGGCGGTGGCGGTGTCGGGCTTCATGGGTGGATCGGACTCCGGCTTCTGCTGCTCGGTACCGGCCTGCGCGGGATGCGCGGCAGGCCCTTCCGTCGTCGCGGGGTCGCGCGGCGGTTCCTCTTCGGAGCCGCCGCGCTTCCAGATCCGGACGACGGGCATGACTAGGCGGTGAGTTCGCGCAGGGTGAGCGCGGCGTCCAGCGCGGCCGCGGCGGCCTGCTCGCCCTTGTTCTCCGCCGAACCCGGCAGGCCCGCGCGGTCGAGCGCCTGCTCCTCGGTGTTCACCGTGAGCACGCCGTTCGCGACCGGGGTGCCCTCATCCAGCGACACCCGGGTCAGGCCCGCGGTCACCGAATCGCACACGTACTCGAAATGCGGTGTGCCGCCGCGGATCACGACGCCGAGCGCGACCACCGCGTCATGGCTGCGGGCCAGCGCCTGCGCCACCACGGGCAGCTCCATGGCGCCCGCGACCCGGACCACGGTGATGTCGGCGACGCCCGCCTCGCGCGCGGTCTTCTCCGCGTTCGCGACCAGCGCGTCGCAGATGGTGGTGTGCCAGCGCGAGGCCACGATCCCCAGCTTGAGGTCCTTGGCATCGGCGAGCTCGAACGCCGGTACGCCGGTACCGCTCATCGTTGTTCCGCCCTCTCGGTTGTCAGTTCGCGGTCTCGCCCAGGTCCAGGTCTTCCAGGCCGACCAGGTCGTGGCCCATCCGATCCCGCTTGGTGCGCAGGTACCGCAGATTGTGCTTGTTGGCGCGCACCGGCATGGCCACGCGCTCACTGATGCTCAGACCGTAGCCCTCGATCCCGGCCCGCTTGTCCGGGTTGTTGGTGAGCAGCCGCATCGAGGTGATGCCCAGATCGACCAGGATCTGCGCGCCGATGCCGTAGTCGCGGGCGTCGGCGGGCAGGCCCAGGTCCAGGTTGGCGTCGACGGTGTCCGCGCCGCCGTCCTGCAACTGGTAGGCCTGCAGCTTGTGCAGCAGCCCGATGCCGCGGCCCTCATGGCCGCGCATGTAGAGCAGCACGCCGCGGCCCTGCTCGGCGATCAGCTCCATGGCGGCGTCGAGCTGCGGGCCGCAGTCGCAGCGCAGCGAACCGAAGGCGTCACCGGTCAGGCATTCGGAGTGCACGCGCACCAGCACGTCGCGGCCGTCGCCGATATCGCCCATCACCAGGGCGACGTGCTCGGCGTCGTCGTACTCGCTCTCGTAGCCGATGGCCCGGAACTCGCCGAACTCGGTGGGTAGCTTGGCCTCGGCGACCTGCTTGACGTGCTTCTCGTTGCGGCGCCGCCAGGCGATCATGTCGGCGATGGAGATCAGCGCCAGGTCGTGCTCGTCCGCGAAGATGCGCAGCTCCTCGGTGCGCGCCATATCGCCTTCGTTCTTCTGGCTGACGATCTCGCAGATCACGCCGGCGGGGCTGAGCCCGGCCATGCGGGCCAGGTCCACGGCGGCCTCGGTGTGGCCGGGGCGGCGCAGCACGCCACCGTCCTTGGCGCGCAACGGAACCACGTGGCCCGGGCGAGTCAGGTCGTCGGACTTGGCGGCGCGGTCGGCCAGCACCCGCATGGTGGTGGCGCGGTCAGCGGCCGAGATGCCGGTGCTGATGCCCTCACGGGCGTCCACCGACACGGTGTAGGCGGTGCCGTGCTTGTCCTGGTTGACCGCGTACATGGGCGGCAGGCCCAGGCGATCGCAGTCCGCCCCGGTGAGCGGCACACAGATGTAACCGGAGGTGTAGCGGATCATGAAGGCCACCAGCTCGGGGGTCGCCTTCTCCGCCGCGAAGATGAGGTCGCCCTCGTTCTCCCGGCCCTCGTCGTCGACGACGACAACCGCCTTACCGGCGGCGATGTCGGCGACTGCGCGCTCTACGGTGTCGAACCTGGTCACGTCTGTTGTGCTCCATCTCGAATTAGGTGCCTCATTACAGTAAGGCAGAGTCCAATTTGCGCCGCCTCCGGCGTCGCGGGGTCGCGGCCCTGGAGGTCTCGTTCTTCCCTCCCTCCGCTCCTCCGCTTCGCTCCCCCGCTCCACTCAGTCCAGAACGAGACGGGCCGCGACCCTTGTGCGTCAGCCTCGCTGCACGAGCCGCTCGACGTACTTGGCGATGATGTCGACTTCGAGATTCACGACGGTGCCGACGGGCGCGGTGCCCAGGGTGGTGAGCTCGCGGGTGGTGGGGATCAGCGAGACCTCGAACCAGTCCTTGCCGCCGTCGGCGAAGGCGTCCTCGGCCAGGCCGATGCCCGAGACGGTCAGCGAGATGCCGTCGACGGTGATCGAGCCCTTCTCCACGACATAGCGGGCGATGCTGTCGGGCAACGAGATTCGCACGACCTCCCAGTTCTCGTGCGGGGCGCGCGAGACGATGGTGCCGGTGCCGTCCACGTGGCCCTGCACGATGTGGCCGCCCAGGCGGCTGTTCACCGCCGCGGCGCGCTCCAGGTTCACCCGGGAACCGGCGGCCAGGGCGCCGATGCTGGAACGGTCCAGGGTCTCGGCCATCACGTCGACGGTGAAGGTGTCGCCGACGACCTCGCGGTCCACCACGGTGAGGCAGACGCCGTTGACGGCGATCGAATCACCGTGTCCCGCATCGGAGGTCACCAGGGGGCCGCGGATGGTCAGCCGCGCCGAATCGTCCAGCCGCTCGGTGGCGACGATCTCGCCCAGCTCCTCGACGATGCCTGTGAACATGCGTACCTCTCCCTGATCGCGACTGCGTTCTCCGCTCGAGCCAACAGCGCGCCCCGCACGCGGTATTCCCGCGCGGACGGCCGTCCCCCTCAGCCTAACGACGCGCAGTCGTAGGCGACATGCGGCCTCGTTCACTGGAGCGTTGGATACCGGTGGATGGACGAAATCGGGCATTTGCCAACTTGCGATCCGCAGATTGTCCGAATTGCTTGGTATCACCTATCACCGGGTCGGAATTGACCGGGATTTTCCATAGCCTGACCAGGCCCAACGCCGAGAGGTACCCAATTCGCGACTCGCTTACACCGGAATCTTGCGCGGCAGCGAAAATGGTCGCAAGATTGTTATGCAGCTGATTCCAACAGTTCAACTCTCCGCGAGCAGTTCAGTGCAGAACGGTCAACGCGTCCACGGCCGGGCCAGGCCGGGTGACGATCTTCGCCAGCAATCGAACCGAAGGAAGGTTGGACCCCGCGCGGGTCGGATCCAGGTGACACACAACATAATCGGCACAGTCAGGGGTGCGGCGTGACAACGCTTCTCGATTCGACACTCGAAGTTCGCTGCGTGCAGTACCGGCGCGAATTTCACCTGCCGGCATCGATCGATCCGACCTCACGGCACATCCTGCTCGAGATAGGCAGCCGTTACGGCGCCGTCACCATGCCCGCCGACCTCGGCGAACACGTCCGCCGGCAGCTCACCCAGGCCGATCTGGCCGGCCCGGTGGTGCACCACCCCCGGGCCCGGCGCTGGACCTTCATCACCGGCCCCGCCCGGCCCGAGACGCTCAGCACCGCGGTCACCGCGGCCCTGTTCCGCCGCTACGCCACCGTCGCGTGCCCCGGCGCGCAGGTGGTGCTGCCCTCCGCCGAGGACGAGCGCACCGGCTACCGCACCTGGATCCGGTCGCCGGAGACCACCGACACGGTGCCGCCGCTGGAATCGGTGATCGAGGCGCTGCTCGAGCACTGAGCGCCGATCCCGGCGGCGTCCGCGAGCTACTGGGCCGACGCCGCCTCGACGGCGATCACCTTCTGCCGCAAGGCTTCCACCGTCGCGGCCGGGTCCGGGGTGCCGTACACCGCGGAACCCGCCACGAAGCAGTCGATTCCGGCCTCGGCGGCCTGCTCGATGGTGTCCATATTGATGCCGCCGTCGATCTCCACCACCAGGCGCAGCTCACCGGCGTCCACCAGGCGGCGCACCTGACGGGCCTTGTCCAGCACGTGCGGGATGAAAGACTGTCCGCCGAAACCGGGTTCGACGCTCATCACCAGCAGGGTGTCGAAATCGCGCAGGATCTCGAGGTAGGGCTCGATCGGGGTGTTCGGCTTCACCGAGAGACCGGCCTTGGCGCCCGCCGCGCGAATGTCACGAGCGACCGCGATCGGGTCGTCGGTGGCCTCGGCGTGGAAGGTGACGTTGTAGGCGCCCGCCTCCGCGTACCACGGGGCCCAGCGCTGCGGGTCCTCGATCATCAGATGGCAGTCCATCGGAATGTCGGTGACCTTCAGCAGGCTCTCCACGATCGGCGGGCCCAGCGTCAGGTTGGGTACGAAGTGGTTGTCCATCACATCGACGTGCACCCAGTCCGCGCCCTCGATCGCCCGCAGCTCGGCGGCGAGGTTCGCGAAGTCGGCGGACAGGATGGACGGGGCGATCATCGGGGCCGGACGCTGGAAAGGGGAGGAAGAGGTGCACACACGCGGCAGTCTATCGGCACCGCCGAGTGCGTCCCGCGTCACGGGAATGGCTGATTGCCGCGCACCGGAATGGGTAGCCTCTACAGGGTGATCAACATTTCGGCGGAACAAGGGTTGCGCGGCACACCGGTCGAAATCGGTGTCGCCGCCTCCGTATCCCAGTTGCCCATCGTGCGCGGACTCGCCGAAACCCTGGTGCTGCTCAGCGATTTCACCCTCGACGAGGTGGCCGACATCCGGCTCGCCGTCGACGAGGCCGCCTCCACCCTGATCGCCATCGCCGCCCCGGGGTCCACGCTGCAGTGTCTGTTCACCGTCGGCGAGTCCGACCTGATCGTGCGGGTGCGCGGCACCGCCGCCGCCGAGGGTCTACCCGATCAGCGCAGCTTCGGTTGGCACGTGCTGCGGACCCTCTCCGACGAGGTCACCGCCAGCCAGGAACCCTTCGATCCGGCGATCTCCGGATACCCGACGGCGGTGGAGTTCCGGCGGGTCCGGGGGAAGGCGTAGTGACCGGAGAAGACGTGTTCCCATCCCCCGACGACGCGGCCCGGCCCGAGGATCCAGCCGCCGACACCGAAACCACCGAACCCGAGGAACCGGCCGAGGAGACCGTCGACGCCGAGGAGGCGGAGGAGGTCGCGCGCAGCGTCTCCGGCTATGACGATGTCGCGCTGCTGTTCGAGGAACTCGGCGCCGCCGCACCGGGATCCGCGCGGCGCGCCGCCCTGCGCTCGCAGCTGATCAACCGGTGCATCCCGCTGGCCGACCACATCGCCCGCAAATTCAGCGGCCGCGGTGAGCCTTTCGACGACCTCACCCAGGTCGCGCGGGTCGGCCTGGTGCACGCGGTGGACCGCTTCGACATCTCCCGCGGCTCCAACTTCCTGTCCTTCGCGGTACCCACCATCATGGGCGAGGTCCGGCGCTACTTCCGCGACAACACCTGGGCCATGCGGGTGCCGCGGCGCGTCAAGGAAACCCACCTGCGTATCGGCTCCGCCATCGACGCGCTCTCCCAGCAGCTGGGCCGCTCCCCCACCGCCAAGGAGATCGCCGCCGCGCTCGACATCGACGCCGACGAGGTCACCCAGGCCGTCATCGCCGGAAACGCGTACCAACCCAGCAGCATCGACGCCGTCTCCGTCGGCCGCGACACCGAGGCGTCCCTGCTCGACACCCTCGGCGAGGAAGAATCCCAATTCGACCGCGTCGAGGAGTACGTCGCCATCCGCCCGCTGCTCGCCGGCCTCCCGGAACGCGAACGCCGCATCCTGACCATGCGATTCTTCGAATCCATGACCCAGACCCAGATCGCCCAGCAGATGGGCATCTCCCAGATGCACGTCTCCCGCATCCTCTCCAAAACCCTGGCCCGCCTGCGGGAACAGTCTTCCCGGGAATGATCCCGGCGTGGCCGGTCGGCGGTATCGAGGGGGCCTGGGTAGATTGCGATCGGGCCATGATCGCCTCGGGACGCAAAGGGGTCGGTGTTGTCGCAACCGCTGCCGTTCGATTCGCTCTACCGGCACGGATTCGCGCGGGTCGCGGTGGCGGTGCCGCCGGTGCGGGTCGCCGACCCGGGTTTCAACGCCGAACAGACGCTGCTTCTGGCGCGCCGCGCCGCGGCCGAGCACGGGGTGCTGACGGTGTTCCCCGAACTGGGGCTGTCCAGCTACACCGCCGACGATCTGTTCCATCAGGACGCCCTCGACGCGGCGGTCGGCGCGGCGCTCGAACGTCTCGTGGCCGAATCCGCGGGCATCGACACGGTGCTGGTGGTGGGCGCCCCGGTGCGGGCGCAGGGCCGATTGTTCAACTGCGCCATCGCGATCCACCGGGGGCGAGTACTGGGGGCCGTGCCCAAGAGCTACCTGCCCAACTATCGCGAGTTCTACGAGAAGCGTCAGTTCGCGGCCGCGCGCGAGGCGCTCGAAGACCACATCGTGATCGCCGGTCAGCGGGTGCCGTTCGGCGCCGATCTGCTGTTCACCGCGATCAACCTGCCGGAGTTCGTGTTCCACCTCGAGATCTGTGAGGACGGCTGGGTGCCGTTGCCGCCCAGCGGTTTCGCCGCCCTCGCCGGCGCGACGGTGCTGGTGAACCTGTCGGCGAGCAATATCGTCATCGGCAAGGCCGACTACCGGCGCGAGCTGTGCGCCTCGCATTCGGCACGCTACCTGGCCGCCTACCTGTATTCCGCTGCTGGACACGGCGAGTCGACCACCGATATGGCCTGGGACGGGCAAGCACTGGTGTGCGAGAACGGCAATGTGCTCGCCGAGGGCGAGCGGTTCGCGGCGAATCCGCGGCTGATCACCGCCGATGTCGATCTGCGGCGGCTGAGTGCGGACCGGTTGCGCACCACCAGTTTCGCCGACACCGTGCACGATCACCGGGAAAGGCTGGCACGGTTCCGGCGCGTCGAGGTGGAACTGCCCGTGCCCGCCGGGACGGTGCCGCTGCGGCGCGACATTCCGCGTTTCCCTTATGTCCCCGCCGATCCGGCCCGCCGCAACGAGCGTTGCGCGGAGGTGCACCGGATCCAGGTGGAGGGGTTGAGCACGCGGCTGGCGGCCACCGGGTCACAGCGGGTGGTGATCGGGGTGTCCGGCGGACTGGACTCCACGGTGGCGCTGATCGTGGCGGCCGAGACGATGGACCGGCTGGGGCTGCCACGCGCGAATGTCCTGGCCTACACCATGCCCGGATTCGCCACCAGCGATCGCACCCTCGACGACGCGCGGCAGCTGATGCGCGCGGTCGGGGCCACCGCGCACGAGATCGACATCCGGCCCTCGGCCACCCAGATGCTGCGCGACCTCGGCCATCCCGCCGCCGAGGGGGTACCGCAGTACGACGTCACCTACGAGAACGTGCAGGCCGGCGAGCGTACCTCCCACCTGTTCCGGCTGGCGAACATGCACAACGCCCTGGTCGTCGGCACCGGCGACCTGAGCGAACTGGCCCTGGGCTGGTGCACATTCGGCGTCGGCGACCACATGGCGCACTACAGTGTGAACGCCTCGGTCCCCAAAACCCTGATCAAGTACCTGGTCGCCTGGACCATCGACACCGGCGGCCTGGGCCCGGAAGCGAACGGGGTCCTGAGCTCGATCCTGGCCACCGAGATCTCCCCCGAACTGGTTCCCGGCGACGGCGACGCGCCCGCCCAAAGCTCCGAGGCCACCGTCGGCCCCTACGAACTCCAGGACTTCCACCTCTACCACCTGCTGCGCTTCGGTGACCTGCCCAGCCGGATCGCGTACCTGTCCTACCACGTCTGGTCCGATCCCGCTCGCGGCGACTGGCCCGATCTCGTTCCCGCCGACCAGCGCCACCACTACGACCTGCCCGCCATCAAGCACTGGCTGGCCGAATTCCTGCACCGCTTCATCCAGACCAGCCAGTTCAAGCGCTCGACCCTGCCCAACGCCCCCAAGGTCGGCTCCGGCGGCTCACTCTCCCCCCGCGGCGACTGGCGCGCCCCCAGCGACGCCTCGGCCGCCGCCTGGCTCGCCGACCTCGAACTCAACGTCCCCGACCGCTGACCCGAATGCCGAGGCGAGGCGGGACGCCGCCGGGCATCGGGCCGCTACTCCTCCGCGCTCCGCGACAATATGCGCCGGGCAGCCACCCCGCACGCCCGGCAGCGGCATCCGCGCACGGCACACCCCGGCTTCCCAGCGCACGACCGGCAGGCGAATCGTGCGAATTCGCTACGCCTCCACTGGCTTTCGCAACGCCGCGAGGAACATGGCGTCGGTGCCGTGGCGGTGCGGCCACAGCTGGGCGCCGGGGCCGTCGCCGAGTTCCGGGACGCCGGGGAGCAGCTCGCGGGTGTCGAGTTGTTCGGCGCCGGTGCGGCGGACCATGTCGGCCACCACCGAGACCGTTTCCGGTAGGTGGGGCGAACAGGTCGAGTAGACCACCACGCCGCCCGGACGGACGAGATCCCATGCGGCGGTCAGGAGTTCGCGCTGCAAGGTGACCAGGTCGCGGACGTCGGAGGGCTGGCGGCGCCAGCGGGCCTCCGGGCGGCGGCGCAGCGCGCCCAGTCCGGTGCACGGGGCGTCGACGAGGATGCGATCGAAGCCCGGGGTCAGGCCCGAATCGCGGCCGTCCGCGACGTGGACGTCGACCGGCATGTTGCGGGTGGCCTTGCGGACCAGGTCGGCGCGGTGCTCGGCCGGTTCGACGGCATCGACGCGGAAGCCGTCGATCTCGGCGATCGAGGCCAGCAGCGCGGTCTTACCGCCCGGGCCGGCGCACAGGTCGAGCCAGCGGCCGCCGTCCTCACCCTCGAGGGGTGCGCGGGTGACGGCGAGCGCCACCAACTGGCTGCCCTCGTCCTGCACCGCGGCCATACCCTCGCGGACCGGTTCCAGCTTCGCCGGATCGCCGCCCTCGAGATACACCGCGTACGGCGACCAGCGGCCTTCCTCGCCACCGGTGATCAGCGCGAGCTCCTCGGCGGTCATATCGCCGGGCCGCGCCACCAGGTGCACGGCCGGCCGGGCGTCGTCGGCCTCGAGGACGTCCTTCAGTTCGCCCGCTCGCGCGCCCAGCGCGTCGGCGAACGCCTGCGCGATCCACACCGGATGCGCGTACTCGAAGGCCAAGTGCCCCAAGGGATCCGACGGCGCGAGCCGCTCCACCCACTCCTCGGGCGTGCGCTCGGCCACCCGCCGCAGCACCGCGTTCACGAACCCGGCCCGGCCCTGCCCGTACTCGGCCCGCACCAGCGCCACCGAGGTGTCGACGGCCGCGTGCGCCCCGATCCGGGTGCGCAGCAACTGATAGGTCCCCAGCCGCAACGCGTCCAGCAACGGCCCATCGATCTCCTCGACCCCGCGCCCCGCGCAATCGGCGATCACCGCGTCCAGCAACCCCACCGACCGCGAAGCCCCATAAGCCAACTCGGTCGCCAGCGCCGCATCCCGCCCACTGATCTTCCGCTCCCGCAACAACCCCGGCAGCACCAGATTCGCGTAGGCGTCCCGCTCCCGCACCGCCCGCAGCACATCCCGCGCCACGATCCGCACCGGATCGGCCCCCGCCTTCTCCGCCCGCCGCGCCGCCGCGGCGCCCGGTTCACCCGCACGCGCGCCGGCACCGGCTTGCTTGGCGCCGAAGGAACCACCACCCGAGCCGGACTCGGCCCGGTCACGCTTGCCACCCGGCTGCTCCGAACCCGAATCACGGCCGCGCGCAGCGAATCCACGACGGTCGTCAGCACCGCGACGTCCGCCGCCGGAACGTTCCGCGCCACCGGAGCGCTCATACCCGCCCGAGCGGCCACGGCCCCCACCGGTATCTCCGAAGGATCGGGCGGCGGCGTCACGCCCATGCGAGCCCTCGCCTCGACCCGAACCACGTTCTCCACCGGGGTATCCGCCGCGACCGGCATCGTCGCGCCGTCCGCCGCCGGACCGATCCCAGCCGGTGTTCCGCTCACCACGACCCGAGCTGCCGCGAGAGTCCTCGCCGAAAGAGCGCCCGCGCGAATCCGAGTCGCGGCCGCGACCCATGCCCGGCCCGTCGCCGTCACGGCCACGCGGGCCGCCGAACGAACGCTTCGACCCCGAATCGCGGTCGCCCCCGCCGAATCCGCGACGGTCGTCGTCGTTGCCTCGTCCGCCACGCGACCGGTCCCAGCCACCGTTGCGGCCGCCACCGCCCGCGCTGGCGCGAGCGTCGTCGCCGAATGAGCGACCGCGGGGGCCTTCACCCGAACGCGATCCCGAAGTGCGGTCGCCGCGGCGGTCGTCGGTGCGGCCGCGATCTCCGGTGTCGCCACGGCCGCCGCCCGCACGCGAGCTGTAGCCGTCGCGGCCGCGCAGGCCGCCCGCGGAGCGGTTCGAGCCCGAATCGCGGTCTCCGGCAGGGCGTTCGCCGCGGCCGTAGCCGGCGCGGCGCTCGCCGCTGTCGGAGCCGCGGGTCGGGTTCGAGTTCGAGTCGTCGGCCGCTCCCGCCGAGGAGCGGCGGAAGGGGCGGCGGGGAGGGGTGTTGTCGGGGTTGGTCATTCGGTCACCGTGCCCGGCTCGAGGCGGGCGCCGCGGGCCCAGTCGAGGGCCGGCATCATGCGCTTGCCCGGGGGCTGGACCTGGGTGAGGCGGACCGCGGTGGTGGCGGTGCCGATGAAGACGCCGGTCTTGCGGACCTCGATGGTGCGGGCCGGGAGGGTTTCCTCCACCAGTTCGACCGGGCCGAGCTTGACGCGTTTGCCGTCGATCTCGGTGAAGGCGCCCGGGGCCGGGGTGACCGCGCGGATGCGGCGGGAGATGGCGAGAGCGGGCTGATCCCAGCGGATGCGGCCCGCTTCCGGTTCCACCTTGGGGGCGTAGGAGATGCCGTCCAACGGCTGCGGAACCGCTTGCACGGTGCCGTCTTCCACCGCGTCGAGGGTGGATTCGAGCAGCACCGAACCACTGTCGGCGAGCCGCTCCAGCAGGGTGCCCGCGGTGTCGGCGGGGGCGACCTTCTCGGTCATGGTGCCGAAGACGGGCCCGGTGTCGAGCCCCTTCTCGATGAGGAAGGTGGACGCGCCGGTGTATTCGTCACCCGCCAGCAGCGCCGACTGCACCGGCGCCGCGCCCCGCCAGGCGGGCAGCAGCGAGAAGTGCAGGTTGATCCAGCCGAACCGGGGGATCGCGAGCACCGTTTCGGGCAGCAGCGCGCCATAGGCCACCACCGGGCAGCAGTCGGGCGCGAGTTCGGTGAGCTGGGCGATGAATTCGGGCTCGGACGGCTTGCGCGGCGTGAACACCGGAATCCCGTGCTCGTCGGCCAGCTGCCCGATAGGCGAGCGGGTGATCTTGCGGCCGCGTCCGGCCACCGCGTCCGGCCGGGTCACCACCCCGACCACCTCGTGCCGCTCGGATTCGATGAGCCGCCGCAGCGACGGCACCGCCGGTTCGGGGGTTCCCGCGAAGACCAGACGCATATCAGCGGCTCCGTTCCCGGCCACCGGCCGAGGCGCGGCGGCCGCCGCCGATCTCGGACGCCGGCAGTATCGTGATTCCCTGTGTGAACCAAGACGATTCGCGAATCGTGCGCATGGCTTCCTTGCGCAGCGGCGATTCCAGCCGCTGCAGGAACAGCACACCGTCGAGGTGATCGGTCTCGTGCTGGACGCAGCGCGCCAGCAGTTCGTCGGCCCGGAACTCCACCGGCTTGCCGTCCTGGTCGACGCCGCGCGCGTGCACGGTCATCGGGCGGGTCACGTCGAACCGCACGCCCGGGATCGAGAGGCAGCCCTCGGGCCCGGTCTGGGTCTGCTCGCCCACGACCTCGAACACCGGGTTGATCAGATGCCCCTTGGCGTCGCCGGTGTCGTAGACGAAGACCCGCAGCCCGACCCCGATCTGCGGGGCCGCCATGCCGACGCCCCCGCTCTCGTACATGGTGTCGATGAGGTCGGTGACCAGCTGGCGCACCTCCCGGTCGAACGTCTCGACCTCCGCCGCGCGGGCGCGCAGGATCGGATCGCCGAACAGGCGGACAGGCTGGATGGTCACGGGCAGCTCCCGATAGCGAACGAATACGGTCGTCTCATTTTACGGACGCCCGCGACCCTCCTGATCAGGAATGCGCCGCCAACACGACATCGCTGATCCCGGTGCCGAACGGCACCGGCACGCAGACCGGTGTCACGGCGTGTCCGGGATCGAGCAGATTGACCACGAGCTGTTGCGCGAACGGGTCGTAGACCAGGTGGAAATGCCCGGTCAGGTCGGCCTCGCACTGATCCTGCAGCACAATGTTGACCGCGCCCGGACCGCGCAGCGCGATATTGGTGTTGGGCTGGATCATCTCATCCACCCGGCTGCCGATGGTCGTGTATTTCACACCCGGCACCGTGTCGCCGCCCGCGTTGAGGTCGGTGATGAACGGCGATCCCGCGGCCTGCTGGACCGCGGCGAGCGAGGAGCCGAACTCGACGAGCTTGTAGATGCCCGGCACCGCGTCGGCGATCGGCACCAGCCCGTACATGATCCCGCCGTAGCTGGGCGAGGCCATGCCGATCCACTGGCCGACCTTGGGCGCGCCACCGAGTTTGTTGATCCAGTAGCGAGTCACGCTCGCGCCCTGGGAGAAACCGACCAGATCCACCTGCGTGGCCCCGGTGGCGGCGAGCACCTGGTCGACGAAGACGCCGATCTGCGCGGAGCTGGCCCACACGTCCTCGGTGCCGAAGCTGTCCTTGCCCGGCTTGCCGCCGTAGTTCAGGGCGAACACGCAGATCCCGGCCTGCGCCAGCTGCGGGCTCAGGCCCGCCCAGTCGGAGTAGGCCGAGGAGTCGGTGCCGTGCGCGAGGATCACCGGCCGCGGGTGTTCGGCGGTCGGTCTGCAGCCGAAGTCGTTGGCGCCCTGGGGCGCGGCGTCCGGATGCTGTTTCAGATACTTGGCCGCCGCCAGATGCCCGGTCTGCGGCGGCCCCTGCTGGGCGGGCACCCCCAGGACCGGTGCGGCGGCCGGTTCGGCGTTCGCGAAGGTCCCCGCCGGGGTGGCGGCCGTGCCGATCACGGCGGCCGCCAGCGCCACTACCCCCACCGGTGCGGCGCGGCGCCAGAAGCCGCGCATCCGGTTCCGCTGTTGTCCCATGTCACAAGATCGCATGGGGCGCTGTTGTCCCATGTCACGATCTTGACCGGTTTCGAGCCGAAAGTCCCGGCGGTTTCCGGTGATTCGGAGCCGTCACTTTTCGGGTGTGTCGTCCTCGGCGAGGATCCGGTACAGCGAGCGGCGGGCCTCGGTGAGCACCTCGGCCGCCTTGGCCGCCTGATCCTTGGTGCCGACGGCGGCCACCTGGGCCACCGCGCCCATCAGCTGACCGACCAGTCCGCGCAGGTCCAGGGCCTGATCGCCGACACCGTCCTTGACGTCCTGCCAGGGGTCGCCCAGATCGGTGCGGTTGGCCTCGACGTACTCGAGTCCGGAGTCGGTGAGCTTGGCCGTCTTCCGGCCCGACACCTTCTCGATCAGCACCAGACCCTCGTCCTCGAGCTGGGCCAGCGCGGGGTAGATGGAGCCGGGGCTGGGACGCCAGACATCCTCGCTGCGTTCGCGAATCTGCTGGATCAGCTCGTAGCCGTGCATGGGCCGTTCCTGCAGCAGGAGCAGGATGGCGGCGCGGACATCGCCGCGCCGTCCGCGTCCGCCCCGGCCGCGACCGCGACCGAAGTGCGGGCCGGGGCCGAAGCCGGGACCGAAGTCCGGGCCGAAGCCACGGCCGTGGCCGTGGCGGTGCGGGCCGAATTCACCGCGCGGGCCGCGGGGCCCGCCTCGACGCATCCGCGGATGTTCGGGGCCCTGCTGCTCGTCGCCGCGTCGCCGCCAGGGGCCGCGGCCCCGTTCGATGTTGTCCATGTGTTCCATGGTCGTGCCTCCTTCAAGGCTCGTCGTTGCATTTGCTGATATCGACGATATATCGACAATCTATCCAAAGCAAGGGTGAACCGGAACACGAACCAACTGGTTTGGAGGTTAGGTGGTCAGGAGCCCGTGCGCGCGGACCGCATCCCACAGCCCGGTCGCCCGGTCTGCCGCCGGCAGCGGGTCGACCAGGGCGAACGCACAGCCCAGCGCCTTGGCGCCACCGTCGGCCGCCAGGCTGTCACCGACCATGAGGGCCCGATCGGGCGCCACCCCGAGGGCATCGAGGGCGGCTTCGAAGATGCGAGGATCCGGCTTCATGGCGCCGATCTCGTACGACAGCGCGAATTCATCGATATATCGATGCCAGCCGCGGTCGGCGAAGGCCGGGCGGATGTCGAAGGCGATATTGCTGACCACTCCCACCCGCAGACCGCTTTGGCGCAGTGCGCGCAGCACCTCGCCGGTGTCCGGATAGGGCGACCACTCCCCGGCGTCGCGCATGAGTTCGTAGAGCCGGATGGCCTGCGCGGCAGGGACACCGGACCGCTCGAGCACCCCGAGGTAGGCGCGGCGATGCAGCGCGGGATCGAGATCGCGGTTCTCCCAAGCGTATTGGTCATCGGCGTCGAACTCGACGAACTGACCGACGGGGGCGGTCATGCGGCGCATGATCTCGGCGATCTCATGGGCGTCGAGCAGGCGGCCATCGGCGTCGGTGAGGCGCGCGCCATGGAACGCCGCGTCGTCGAATCGGAAGAGCGTGCCGGAAAAGTCGAACAGCACCGCGTCGATCGCCATGCCGTCACCCTACACAGCAAACGCAGAGCTAACCGTCAAGCTGGCCTACTCCTCAACTTGTCTGAGGACTTTGCTAGGCTCGGAACATGACGGACCCGGTACTGAACGTGGACGACGTGACGGTGGTGCGGAGCGGAAACCCCATTCTGCAAGGGGTTTCGCTCACCGTTCACGCCGGTGAGCACTGGGCGCTACTGGGCCCCAACGGCGCCGGCAAGACCACGCTGCTACGCATGCTCGGCGCGTTCGAACATCCCACCCAGGGCGCTGTGGAGGTGCTCGGACAACGACTGGGACGGGTCGATATGCGGGCGCTGCGCGCCGGAATCGGACACGTCGATCCCCGCCACACGCCCAATGGCGCACTCACCGTGCGTGAGGTCGTGCTGACCGGCGCGACCAATACCGCGGCCCTGATCCCCCGCTGGCAGCCTTCCCCCGAGCAGCTGGCCGAGGCCGACCGCCTGATCGGCCTGCTCGGCCTGTCGCACCGCCGCGACGCGGACTGGCAGATCCTGTCCCAGGGCCAGCGCGGCCGCGCCCTGATCGCCCGCGCCCTCATGCCCAGTCCGCGCCTGCTCCTGCTCGACGAACCGGCCACCGGGCTGGATCTGGCCGGGCGCGAACAACTTCTGGAGCGCGTCGACCTGCTCCAGCGCACCCACCCGGAGCTGGCGTCGGTGCTGGTGACCCACCATCTGGAGGAACTCCCGCCCGGCACCACGCACGCCATGCTGCTGCGCGAGGGCCGCACGGTCGCGGCCGGTGCGGTCGACGAGGTGATCACCACCGCCCACATCAGCACCTGCTTCGACCATCCGGTCCGCATCCTGCGCGACGAGGGCCGCTGGAGCGTCAGACCCGTTCAGCCGCAACTGAACTGATCCGGTCGCCGGCGGCTCAGGTCGCCGGAACCAGCGAGTCGATCCACCGTTCCAGGCGCGCACCCTCGGCCGCCATCATCGCCGGATCGCGGAAAGTGTTCGTGAGCAGGGAAATTCCCTGATAGGCGGCCAGCAGCGCGACGGCGAGTTCCCGAGAGTCGCCGCGCCCCATCGCCGCGAATTGAGCGTCGATCCACTCCAGCAGCCCGCGCATGACGTCGGCGAGCTCGCGATCGAGGCCGTCCGCCCGTTTGTCCAGTTCGGTGGCGAGAGTACCCGAGGGACAACCGAATCGGGCGGCGACCTCCCGCTGCTCCACCCAGCCGCGCACCAGCGCCTTCAATCGCTGTGCGGGGGTGTCGATCTCGTCCAGAGCAGCGATGATGTCCCGCGCCGTGCGCTCGTGCGCGCCGATCGCCGCCTGGACCAGCTGATCCTTGGTCTTGAAGTAGTAGTACACATTCCCGACCGGCACGTCGGCGGCGCGCGCGATATCGGCGATGGTCGTCTTCTCCACGCCCTGCTCGTGGAAGACCTTGGCGGCGGCATCCGAGAGCCGCTCGCGCTTCCCGGTCGCCCGCACCACTGAGTCAGTCATACGACTAACTATAGACAACGGCCGGTCATGTGGCCTATGTTCGATTTAGTCAGCCAACTAACTCAGGAGTGAGACAGATGATCGTGGTAACCGGAGCGACCGGAAATGTCGGCAGCGCGCTCGTGCGCGAACTCGCGGAGGCCGGCGAGAAGGTGGTCGCCGTCTCGCGCGGCGAGAAGCCGATCGACCTACCCCACGGCGCCGAGCACCGCCGCGCCGACATCGGGGATCCGAGCAGCCTGGCCGAGGCCGTGACAGGCGCGGACAGCTTGTTCCTGCTCATCACCGGAGCACAGCTCGTCGAGGGGCCCGCACCCGCCGAGGTGCTGGAAACCGTTGCGGCGGCGGGTGTCCGGCGCGTGGTGTTCCTGTCCTCGCAGGGCGCGGTGACCCGGCCCGGCAGTGACGGATACGCGCGGACGCTGGCTTTCGAGCAGGCACTGGCGGCCTCGGAACTCGAGTGGACGGTGCTGCGGCCGGGTGGCTTCTTCACCAATACCTTCGCCTGGATCGAACCGGTCCGCGCGCAACGGATGATTCCCGCCCCCTTCGGGGATGTCGGTCTGCCGCAGGTGGATCCGGGCGATATCGCGGCCGTGGCCGCGGCCGCGCTGACGCGGGACGGCCATCACGGGCAGAGCTACACCGTGACCGGACCCGAACTCGTCACTCCGCGCGATCAGGCGGAGGCGCTGGCGGGAGCGCTCGGGGAGCCGTTGCGGTTCGTGGAGCTCAGCCGCGCGGAGGCCCGGGTCAACATGCTGCGCTTCATGCCGGAGTCCGTCGCGGACCACACCCTCACCATCCTCGGCGAGCCGACGCCCGAGGAGCAGCTGGTCAGCGGTGATGTCGAGCGGGTCCTCGGACGTCCCGCGACGGGGTACGCGCAGTGGGCGGCGCGCGTCGCACCGGCCTTCCGCTGATTTCGACCGTTGAATATTTCGTATGCATCAGCTTATCGTCTACATATGCATACGAAATCATTCTCCGAAGGCACCGTGCTCATGCCCTGGAATCCCGGCCCGAACGATCGGCGTCCGGGTCCGGTATTCGTCAGCGTGACCGACTTCCTCGCGGACTCCGAGGCCGAGGCACGCGACATCTATACGACGGGGCTGGAACTGGGCCGGACGTGGCCGGTCATGCAGGGCGCGGTGGGTCTGTGGTTGTGGGGCCGGCCCGCGGAGTTCCGGGGCGGCTCGATCTCGGTGTGGGAGTCCGAACGGGACATGCGCCGCTTCGTACGCTGGCCCGTCCACACCGAGATCGTGCGCGCCTGGCACGGCCGCATCGGCATCGGCCGCGATTCCTGGCAGGCCGACACCTTCGACGCCGACACCATCCTGACCCGCGCGGGCGACACGATCGAGAGGCCACACCGGCTCGCCGCATAGTCTGGTCCGCATGACAGACCGTCCGGACCTCGCAGCGATGATCGTCCCCCTGGGCCGCGCCCTCATGGCGGCCGAGCAACCGGTGCTGGCCGCGCACGGGCTGACCATGTGGGCGTATGTCGTACTGCTGCGGCTCGACGAGGGTCCGGCACGGGGTCAAGGGGTGCTGGCACAGGAGATCGGGGCGGACAAGACGCGGATCATCGCGGTGCTCGACGACCTCCAGGAACGCGGGCTCATCGAACGTCGCCCCGATCCGGCCGACCGCCGGGCCCGGCTGCTCGCACTCACCACCGAGGGCCGCCACCTGCGCGATGCCGCCCAGGCCGAGATCCAGGCGCAGGAGGATCGGCTGCTCGCCAAGTTGCCCGCCGCCGACCGCCGCGGCTTCCTCAACGCACTCACCGCGCTCGCCGCCCTCCCCCGCGACGAGATCACCGGTCCCTGACCAGGATCGAGGAGCGATCCGCGCGACGATCGGAAAAGATCTCGCACAGGAAACTCCCGCCACCGCGGTGATGCCGTGGCAGCGACAGACGCGCGTCGGGGTGGCCCGCGTCCTGCACGCGCTGAACGGCGGGTTCACTCCGGCCCGGGCCGGCGCTGCTGACTCGTTTCCCGGCTAGCCGATGTCGATCGGGTCGATCTGGACGCGCAGGGGGGCGTCGGAGCGGTGGGTGCTGCGGATGGCCTGGGCGGCGGTGAGCGCGCGGGACAGGGCGGCGCCGCCGGAGCGGTCGGCGCGCAGGATCATGCGTTCGACTTCGGCGGGAGAGTCGCCGGAGGAGAAGGGCTTTCGGGCGCCCGGAGGCAGGGGAACCGGCCCCAGTATTTCCACGTCGCCGGGAAGCTTTGCCTCGCCGAGCAATTCGGCGATGGAGTCGGAGGTGCCGTCGATGGCGGCGAAGCGGACCGCGGGCGGGAAGCGGACCTCGGTGCGCTGGTCGAGTTCGAAACCGGCGTGCCATACCGGGTCCCAGCGGACCAGGGCCTGCACGGTGGGCAGACCGGCGTCGGCCATGACGATGACGCGGCCGTCGGAGCGCACCAGGGCGGCGGCCGACATCCAGCGGCGCAGGGCATCCTCGGCGGCGCGCAGGTCGGCGCGGCCGAGCAGGGCCCAGCCATCGAGGAGCATGGCGACCGCGTAGCCGCCCGGCGCCGGGGGCTCCGCACCGATGGTGGAGACCACCACCTGCGGGCCCTCGGGTATGGAGTTCAGGATCGTGGAACCGCCCGAACCCCGCACGGGCACACCGGGAAACGCGCGACCGAGCTCCTCGGCGGTGCGGGAGGCGCCGATGACGACGGCCCGCAGCGCGCGCGACCCGCAGGAACCGCAGCGGAACGCCGCCTCGGTGATTCCGCACCAGCGGCAGGCCGGGCTCTGCGCCTCGGCGACACCTTCTCGCCCACTGCGCAAAGCGCCACGTGACGCGGGCGCGCTGTCCGGCAGCGCCAGAGGTCCGTTGCAGTGGCGGCAGCGTGCGGGGGTCCGGCATTTCGCGCAGGACAGGGCGGGGATATAGCCGCGGCGCGGGACCTGAACCAGCACGGCCCCACCGGCTTTGAGCGCCTTGCGCGCCTCCATGAACGCCACCGCCGGAATCCGGATCGCCTGCGCGATGGGATCCCGCTCCAGCGCGGCGTCGGTATCGCCGGGCGCGGTGATGCGCGGCATCGCCTGCCGCACCACGGCCCGGTCCGCGAGCAGGTCGTGCGCCCACCCGGATTCGACGATCGCCTGCACCTCGGCGGTCCGCGCGAACCCGCCCGCCACGAACGCCGCGCCCGTCTCGTGCGCCCGCAGCATCGCCACTTCCCGCGCGTGCGGATACGGCGACCGCGGCTCGGCGAACGTATCGTCGCCGTCGTCCCAGATGGCGATCAACCCGAGATCACGCACCGGCGAGAACACCGCACTGCGAGTCCCCACCACCACCTTGGCCTGCCCCCGCAACACCGACAGCCACCGCCGATACCGCGCCGACGGCCCCAACCCCGCCGCCAACCCGACCGCCGACTCCCCCACCAGCGCAACACATTCCGCCAGCACCCGATCCAGGTCCCGCTGATCCGGCACCATGATCACCGCCCCGCGCCCGCCCCGCACGGTCACCGCCGCCAACTCCGCCAGCCGCTTGGCCCAATCCTCCCCCGGCAACGCCTGCCACCCGGCCCGCGGCCCCCGCCCGGCCGCCAGCGCACCCAGGAACGAGTGCCCGTGCGCGTACCGGCCCCACTCGGGGAACTCGGACGCCCACGACCGCGGCGAAGCAGTGCTCACCGCTTGCGGCCCCGTCTCGCCCTGCGACTTGGCCTCCCTGTCCGACCCGGTCAAGCCGTCCGGGCGCGCCACGCCGTCCGCCCCGGTCTCGACTGGCGACCCGGCCAGGCCGTTCGACCCGTTCGCGCCGTTCGACGCCATCGAGGAGTCATCGGTTGCGCCGATGGGCACGGACCGATCGCGCTGTGCGGCAGGACCGTTCGCGGTGTTCGCGGTATCTGCCGTGACCTCGAGGCTCGCGGATTCGACCGCAGTAGGCGTCCGCACCTGCTCGATGCCAGTACCGCCGACCGCCTCACCCGCGGTGATGACATCGACATCGCAAGCGGGATCACCGACTGTGCCGACGACCGCGGACTCTTCGACGGCCGCGGCATCGGCGATCGGCGCGGCATCGCCGGATACGACACCGTCGGTAACCGTGCCGCTCGCCGCGGTGTCGGAATCGGCGGCCGCGGAGTCGTCGCGGCGCGGATCAGCCTGCGCGGCAATTCCGTCAGCGGTTCGGTATGCCGAGGTGGCCGACGCGGCGGCCGCATCGTCCGGTTGTTCCGCGCCGGAGGGTGCGACGGCGTCGAGGTCGACGACCCCGTCGACAGCGGTGATCGATTCGGCGGCGGCGTTCTTCTTCGAAGCGCGCTTGGGCTTTTCGGGCTTGTCCGTGCCCTCGGTTTCGACCTTCGCGTGGCGGGGCGGGATGGCCAGGCGCAGGACGTCGGCTCGGGTGCCGGCGTAGCGGGCCGCGACGGCGGTGACGAGCTTCAGGATCTCGGGGGTGAGGACGCGCTCGCCCGACACCACGCGTTCGAGGCGGACGAGTTTGCCGGTGTGGGCGGATCTTTCGAGGCGCTCGAGCAGGTAGCCGTCGATGAGGCGGCCGGAGAAGCGAACTCGGACCCGGACGCCCGGCTGGGCGATGTCGTCCAGCTCAGGAGGGACGACGTAGTCGAAATCGCGGTCCAGGTGGGCGGGTTCGAGCAGGGGCAGGACGCGGGCGATGGGGCGTGCCGTGCCAACGACGCTGGGAGCGGTGCCAACGACGGCGGGAGCGTCGGGCTCGGAGGGGGACTCCGTGCCCGACGCTCCCGTCGAGAACTGTTGGGTGCCGGTCAATTACAGCCCGGCGGCCGCGCGCAGCTTCTCCGCGCGGTCGGTGCGCTCCCACGGCAGATCGACATCCGTGCGGCCGAAGTGGCCGTAGGCGGCGGTCGGCGCGTAGATCGGGCGCAGCAGGTCCAGGTCGCGGATGATCGCGCCGGGCCGCAGGTCGAAGACCTCACCGATGGCGTCGGAGATCTTGATCGGGTCGATCCGCTCGGTGCCGAAGGTCTCGACGAACAGGCCGACCGGGGCCGCCTTGCCGATGGCGTAGGCGACCTGAACCTCGACCCGCTCGGCCAGGCCGGCGGCGACGACGTTCTTGGCGACCCAGCGCATGGCGTAGGCGGCCGAGCGGTCCACCTTCGACGGGTCCTTGCCGGAGAAGGCGCCGCCACCGTGGCGGGCCATGCCGCCGTAGGTGTCGACGATGATCTTGCGGCCGGTCAGGCCCGCGTCACCCATCGGGCCGCCGAGCACGAACTTGCCGGTCGGGTTGACCAGCAGGCGCACGTCGGAGGTGTCGAGCGGGTTGGGCAGCTGCAGCTCGGACAGGACCGCGTCGACGACCTTCTCGCGGATGTCGGGGGCCAGCAGGTTGTCCAGGTCGATGTCGGCCGCGTGCTGGGTCGAGATGACGACGGTGTCGAGGCGCTTGGGGATGGCGCCGTCGTACTCGATGGTGACCTGGGTCTTGCCGTCGGGCCGCAGGTACGGCAGCACGCCGGTCTTGCGGACCTCGGTCAGACGCCGGGACAGCTTGTGCGCCAGCGAGATCGGCAGCGGCATCAGCTCCGGGGTCTCGACGGTGGCGTAACCGAACATCAGGCCCTGGTCGCCCGCGCCCTGACGGGCGATCTCGTCGTCCTCGCCGCCCACGCGGGCCTCGTGCGAGGTGTCCACGCCCTGGGCGATATCGGGCGACTGCGCGCCGATCGCGACGTTGACGCCGCAGGACGCGCCGTCGAAACCCTTTGCGGAGGAGTCGTATCCGATCTCCAGGACCTTCTCGCGGACGATGGTCGGAATGTCGGCGTAGGCCGAGGTGGTGACCTCACCGGCCACGTGCACCTGACCGGTGGTCACCAGGGTCTCCACCGCGACCCGGCTGCGCGGATCGGCCGCGAGCAACGCGTCGAGGATGGAATCGCTGATGGCATCACAGATCTTGTCGGGATGACCTTCGGTCACCGACTCACTGGTGAATAGGCGGCTGCCAGACGTGCGCACAGTTGTTCCCTCTCCCTCAACGGGTTTCTCGTATCGGGTGGCGACAGTAGCGTCTCCGCGCCATCGCACAACCCTTTGTCTCAGGTTATTCCAATATGTTCGTCACAGGGGCGAACCACCGCCGTGACGGACGTATTGCGACTCAGACACCCGCCGCGACCTGCGCGGAAGGTGTCCGAACCCTGCGGTGCCGAGGCTTCAGCGGAGCAAGGGACCGAGTGCGTCCAGCACTCGGCTAGCCAGTAGCGCCTTGGACCCGTGGTCCAGGGCGATCTCGGTGCCGTCGGCGCCGAGCAACCAGCCGTCGTTGGTATCGACCTCGAAGGCCTTCCCTTCCCCGACGGCGTTCACGACCAGCAGGTCGCAGCCTTTGCGGGCCAGTTTGGCCCGGGCGTGGGTGAGCACGTCGGCGTGCTCGTCCCCGGTCTCGGCGGCGAAGCCGACGATCGCGGTGCCCGGTAGGTGCCCGTCGCGACGAGCCTGTACCAACCCGGCAAGGATATCGGGTGTCTTGGCGAGCTCGATCGAATTCGGTTCGCCCGCACCCTTTTTGATTTTGGACGCGGCCACGTTGACCGGCCGGAAATCGGCGACCGCGGCGGCCATGATGACGGCGTCCGCGCCGAGCGCGTGCTTGTCGACGGCCACCTTCAACTGGTCGGCGGAGGTCACGTGCACCACCTCGACGGCGGCCGGGGCCTCCAGGCCGATGGTGTTGCCCGCGATCAGCGTCACCTGCGCGCCACGCTGAGCGGCCAGGCGCGCGATGGCGTAGCCCTGCTTGCCCGAACTCCGGTTACCCAGGAAGCGGACCGGATCCAGCGCCTCACGGGTGCCGCCGGCCGAGACCACCACGCGGCGGCCCTCCAGGTCGCGCGGCAGCGCGTCGGCGCGCTCGAGCAGCAGCCGGGCCAGCCCGAAGATCTCCTCCGGCTCGGGCAGCCGGCCCGGACCGGTGTCGGTGCCGGTCAGGCGGCCCGAGGCGGGTTCCATCACGGTCGCGCCGTGCGCGCGCAGTGTCGCCACGTTCGCCCGGGTGGCCGGGTGCTCCCACATCTCGGTGTGCATGGCCGGGGCGAACAGGACCGGACAGCGCGCGGTCAGCAGCGTCGCGGTGAGCAGGTCGTCGGCGCGGCCCTGCGCGGCGCGGGCCATGAGGTCCGCGGTGGCGGGGGCGATGACGACCAGATCGGCCTCCTGGCCGAGGCGCACGTGCGGCACCTCGGGCACATCGGCGAAGACACCGGTGTGCACGGGATGGCCGGACAGCGCCTCGAAGGTGGCCTTGCCGACGAATTGCAGCGCCGACTCGGTGGGAATGACACGAACCTCGTGCCCGGTTTCGGTGAACCGGCGCACGAGGTTGCAGCTCTTGTAGGCGGCGATACCGCCGCCGACGCCGACGACGACTCGGGTCACCGCGGTTTTACTCCCCTTCGGAGTGCTCGAGCAGGTCGGCGTGGATCTCGCGCATGGCCACCGACAGCGGCTTCTCCTGCAGACCCGGCTCGACCAGCGGACCGACGTATTCGAGAATGCCGTCGCCGAGCTGGTTGTAGTAATCGTTGATCTGCCGCGCGCGCTTGGCCGCGTAGATGACCAGCGCGTACTTGGACGAAGTCCGCTCCAGCAGTTCGTCGATCGGCGGGTTGGTGAGGCCGACCGGAGTGTCGTAGGCGGGAACGGTCTTGAGGTCCGTACTCACTAGGAAGGCTCCTGCGGGGTTGTTCGGAAGGATGGCTTCCCGGCTCACTTCGAAGATGAGCCGGATGTTCGGGTTCCGCGGTTCGAGAACTAGGACCCCGAATTTGTGCTAACGAACAACGATACCAACTGCTCGCAGGCGCTGGTCACGTGGTCGTTCACGATCACGATGTCGAACTCGTCACACGCGGCCAGTTCGGTGCGCGCGGTCTGGAGCCGACGCTCGATGACCTCGGGCGATTCGGTCCCGCGCGAGGTCAGGCGGGACACCAGCTCGTCCCAGCTGGGTGGGGCCAGGAAGACCAGCAGGCCTTCCGGCATGGATTGGCGGATCGAGCGCGCGCCTTCGAGGTCGACCTCGATCAGGACGTGGTGTCCGGAGGCGAGCGCTTCCCGCACGGGTGCGGCCGGGGTGCCCGACCGCTGCAGTCCACCATGGATATCGGCCCATTCGAGCATTTCGCCGCCATCGATCATGGCGTCGAACTTCTCGCGGGTGACGAAATGGTAGTCCTGGCCGTCGACCTCCCCGGGCCGCGGAGCCCGGGTGGTGGCCGACACACTGAATACCAATTCGGGCAGTCGTTCGCGCACGCAGCGCACGACGGTGGACTTGCCGACGGCCGAGGGGCCGACCAGTACTACCAGTCGACCCTTCCGAGTGTGTTCGACCACCCTCGGATTATTCGGCGCTGAAGTCGAACCGGGCCAGCAGCGCCTTACGCTGCCGGTCGCCCAGTCCGCGCAGGCGGCGGGTGGGAGCGATCTCGAGCTCGCTCATGATCTCGGCAGCCTTGACCTTGCCAACCTTCGGCAGGGCCTCGAGCAGGGCCGAAACCTTCATCTTGCCGAGGACTTCGTCCTTCTCGGCGTCCGCAAGGACCGTCTTCAGATCGGTGCCACCACGCTTCAAGCGCTCCTTGAGCTCCGCCCGAGCGCGGCGAGCGGCAGCCGCCTTCTCCAAAGCAGCGGCGCGCTGCTCGTCAGTCAGCTGGGGAAGGGCCACGGTTCCTCCGTCTCATCGTTCATTGCTTGATCTACCTCCGGTAACCCGGTGGTCTCAGCGACCGTACCCACGACGCTTGCCGATTGCGAACCCACCCCCCAGGTCAGCGCGTGATTCGGCGCGCGACCGGGCCGGATGCACACCGCCGGGGGCGCCGCCGCACCGGGCGCGGCCGGCGGCTCGGCACGGCCGCGAATAGCCTTGCGGCCAGGGCTTTTTCGGGTTCTCGACCGGGCGTTCGAGGGCCCGGACTGGCCCCGGATGAAACCGTGACCGAGCTGTAATCACGCGACCTGGATTTTTCTTGGATTTCTCGGCGTGTCGTTCGAATCCGTAGCGCGTGTCGCGCATCACCGAGGCCCGTTCCGAGACCTTGAAAACTCGCAAATCAGACACCTTCCGATGCAGGTCGGACCCGGTGCCGCCACTTGGCTCGACGCCCGGACGGCCCGTTTCCGGCCCTCACGCGGCCGCTGACGCGCGAAACCCGGCCGATACATGCGAGGACCCGCCCATCGCCCGGGCGGGCGGGAGCGGGTCGATCCGGACAAGCGTTCGATCGGGCTTCGACCGTCACCTCACAGGGCCGGATGGTTCGCCGAGGGCGAACAAGCTCGGATCAGTCCGAGTACTGGCACAACTCCACGAGCGTGCCCTCGGGAGCGCGCACATGACCCACGCGCATGCCCCACGCGGGCTGGTCGGCGGGCTCGCCGACGACGACCGCGCCGCGCTCGCGCAGCACGGCGATCGCCTGGTCCACGTCGGCGACCCGCAAAACCACCACGGCCGTGTCGATTTCGCCGCGCGGCCGGTGCTCGGCGCCGATGGCCGCGTCCATGTAGGCGCGGGTGAACAGCGCGAGATCCTGCGTGCCGACGGCGAAGCAGGCGTAGGGCCCGTCCTCGGTCTCGGGCACATCGCCCTCGATCTCGGCCTTGAGCCGCAGTCCCAGCACATCGCGATAGAACCGGAAGCTGGACGCGAAATCGTCGACCAGGATGCGGGTTTGGGCGTACGAGAGCAGTCCCAGGGCGGCGTCGGACATGAGAAATCCCACCTTTCTACCGAGCGGTCCGGTTCAGGCCAGCCAGAAATCCCGCAGCCCGGGCGCCGTCTCCCCGCCCTGCCGCACCCCGGCCTCGTAGGCGGGCACCAGCGCGTCCGCGCTGAACAGGTTCGGGCCGAAGGCGGCGATGGCATCGGCGTCGGGGACCACGAACACCGTTGCCGCGCCGCCCAGATCGCGGTCGGAGGGGGCGTGCGGGAACAGGTGCGCCAGCGGTTCGATGACCAGCATCCGCTCGGCTCCCGCCGCCAGATCGGCATTGATGGGCGAGCGCATGCCGCCGTCGAAGTAGTGGACGCCGTCGATCGGAATCGGCGGGAAGACACCGGGAACCGCGGTGCTCGAGGCCAATGCCTCGGGCAGCGTGGCCTTCCCGTCGGGGGTCCAGACTTGGAGTTCCCCGGTGTCGACGCTGATGGCGGTGATCAGCAGATCACGCTGCGGCCAGTCGCTGTGGCCGACGAACGCGCCGATGCGGGCGATGTGCGCGGCCGGGTCGCCGAGGTTCATCTCCAGGGCCCGGACGCCCGCACGACGACGCGCCTCGGCCGGGTCCAGGCCGCGCGTGGCGAGCAGGTCGAGGATCTCGCCGAAGCTGTTCGGGTCGAACCTGATCGGCTCGAGTTCGGCGGTCCCGGTGTCGGGCCGCCGCAACAGCAGGTTCAGGTCGACGTCGGCGGCCAGGGCCGCGCCGACGACGGCTCCGGCGGAGGTGCCGACGATTCGGTCGGCCGCGGCCGGGTCGATGCCGGCCTCGCGCAGGGCGATGACGACACCCGCCATCCAGCTCAGGCCGACCGCACCACCTCCACCCAGTACGAGCGCACGGTGAATTCCCTTGGGCGGCATCGCGGCAGACATGAGCCCACTGTATCCGCGACAGGCAAGGAAACGGAGGATATCCCTCCGAAAAGACTCGTGGCACCGGATCGGACCCGGTGCCACGAGCAACTCTGTTCTGGAATCAGCGCTGCAGGAAGGCGAATTCCTCCGACAGTTCGGTGACCTTCTCCTTCAGCGCGGCCACCGACGGACCGGCCTTCAGCACCTCACGCGAGACATTGGGCAGCACCGCGCCCAGGTCGCGCGCGGGCACCAGGGCACGGATGGAGTCCGCTCCCCCGCCCTGCGCGCCCACACCCGGCATCAGGATGGGCCCGTTGAGGGCGCTCAGGTCCGGGGCCTCGGTCAGGGTCGCGCCGACGACCACACCGACGGAACCGAATTCGGCTCCGACATTGGCCGCGGCGGCGTCGTCGACCATGCGCTGGGCGATGGTGCGGCCGTCGGCGCCGGTGATGCGTTGCAGCTCCGCGCCTTCCGGATTGGAGGTGGCGGCCAGCACGAACACCCCGCGACCATTGGCCGCGGCCAGCTCCAGAGCCGGTGCGAGCGAACCGAATCCGAGGTACGGCGACACGGTGACCGCGTCGCTGCCCAGCGGCCCGTCACCGAGCCAGGCGTGCGCGTAGGCGTCCATGGTGGAGCCGATATCGCCGCGCTTGGCGTCGGCCAGCACCAGGGTGCCCGCCGCCCGCAATGCCGCGATGGTCTCCTCCAGCACCATCATTCCGGCCGAACCGTAGGTTTCGAAGAACGCCACCTGCGGCTTGACCAGGGCGACCCGGCCCGCGAACGCCCGCACGCAGGCGTCGGCGAACTTGGCCACCCCGGCGGCGTCCTCGCTCAGGCCCCAGGCCCGCAGCAACGGCGGATGCGGGTCGATGCCCACGCACAACGGTCCGTGCGCGCGCATCGCCTCCCGCAGCCGCAGCCCGAAGCTGGTCATCCGCGCGGCGCCGGAGGCGCTCATCCGCGCAGCACCGCGTGCAGTTCCTGCAGGGACCGCACGCCGATGCCGCCGCGAATGGTGGCCTCGATGCCCTGCACGGCCGCGGCCGCGCCCTGCACGGTCGTGATGCACGGGATGTTCGCGCCGACCGCGGCGGTGCGGATCTCGTAGCCGTCCACGCGCGGGCCGTTGTTGCCGTAGGGCGTGTTGAACACGATGTCGACGTCGCCGTCCTTGATCATGTCCACGATGCTGGGCTCGTCCGGCGCGTTGTCGGAGTGCTTGCGCACCCGATCGCACGGAATGCCGTTGCGGCGCAGCATCTCCGCGGTGCCCTCGGTGGCGAGGATGCGGAAGCCCAGGTCGTGCAGGCGCTTGACCGGGAACACCATGGCGCGCTTGTCACGGTTGGCGATCGAGACGAAGGCGGTGCCCTCGGTCGGCAGCGAACCGTAGGCGGCGGACTGCGACTTGGCGAAGGCGGTGCCGAAGTCGGCGTCGATGCCCATGACCTCGCCGGTGGACTTCATCTCCGGGGAGAGCAGCGAATCCACGCCGCTGCCGTCGGGGCGGCGGAAGCGGTGGAACGGCAGGACGGCTTCCTTGACCGCGACCGGAGCGTCGATCGGCGCGTAGCCGCCGTCGCCCTCGGCCGGGAGCAGGCCCTCCTTGCGCAGCTCGGCGATGGTGGCGCCCAGGGCGATGCGCGCCGCGGCCTTGGCCAGCGGCACCGCGGTGGCCTTGGAGACGAACGGCACGGTGCGGCTGGCGCGCGGGTTGGCCTCGAGGACGTAGAGCACGTCGTCCTTGAGCGCGTACTGCACGTTGAGCAGGCCCTTGACACCGATGCCCTTGGCGAGCGCGGCGGTGGAGCGGCGCACGGCCTCGATATCGCTGCGGCCCAGGGTGATCGGCGGCAGGGCGCACGCCGAGTCACCGGAGTGGATACCGGCTTCCTCGATGTGCTCCATGACGCCGCCCAGGTAGACCTCCTCGCCGTCGCACAGGGCGTCGACGTCGATCTCGATGGCGTCCTCCAGGAACCGGTCGACCAGCACCGGGTGGTCCGGGGTGATCTCGGTGGCGCGGGAGATGTAGTCCTCGAGCGAGGTCTCGTCGTAGACGATCTCCATGCCGCGGCCGCCCAGCACGTAGGACGGGCGCACCAGCACCGGGTAGCCGATCTCGTTGGCGATCTTCTTCGCCTGCGGGAACGTGGTGGCGGTGCCGTACTTGGGAGCCGGAAGACCGGCCGCGACCAGCACATCGCCGAACTCGCCACGGTCCTCGGCCAGGTCGATGGCCGCCGCCGAGGTGCCGACCACGGGCACGCCCGCGTCGGTCAGGCGCTGCGCCAGGCTCAGCGGGGTCTGCCCGCCCAGCTGGCAGATGACGCCCGCGACGGTGCCGGACTCGGTTTCGGCGTGGTACACCTCGAGCACGTCCTCGAAGGTGAGCGGCTCGAAGTAGAGGCGGTCGGCGGTGTCGTAGTCGGTCGAGACCGTCTCCGGGTTGCAGTTGACCATGATGGTCTCGTAGCCCGCGGCCGACAGGGTCTGCGCGGCGTGCACACACGAGTAGTCGAACTCGATGCCCTGGCCGATGCGGTTGGGACCCGAGCCGAGGATGATGACCTTCTCGCGTTCCTGCTGCGGCGCGACCTCGGACTCCGCGGCGGGATCGAGCTCGTAGGCCGAGTAGTGGTACGGGGTCTTGGCCTCGAACTCGGCGGCGCAGGTGTCGACGGTCTTGAACACCGGGCGGATGTGCAGGCGGTGGCGCAGCTCGCGCACTCCGCCCTCACCCGCGAGTTCCGGTCGCAGCGCGGCGATCTGGCGATCCGACAGGCCGTAGTGCTTGGCGGTGCGCAGCAACGGCTCGTCCAGCACGGGGGCGTCGATGATCTCCTGACGCAGCTCCACCAGGGCGGCGACCTCGGCGACGAACCAGGGGTCGATGCCGGAGGCGGCGGCGGTGTCCTCGATGCTCGCGCCCAGGCGCAGCGCGCGCTCCACCTGGTAGATGCGGCCCTCGGTGGGGACCTTGAGGTCGTCGAGAATGGCCTGCACGTCGGTCCATTCACCGTCGGGCAGGGTCCAGAAGCCGGTGGCCTTGGTCTCGAGCGAGCGCAGCACCTTGCCCAGCGCCTCGGAGAAGTTGCGGCCCATCGACATCGCCTCGCCGACCGACTTCATGGTCGTGGTCAGCGTGGCGTCGGCGCCCGGGAACTTCTCGAAGGCGAAGCGCGGAGCCTTGACGACCACGTAGTCGAGCGTGGGCTCGAAACAGGCCGGGGTCTCCTTGGTGATGTCGTTGACGATCTCGTCGAGGGTGTAGCCGATCGCCAGCTTGGCGGCGATCTTGGCGATCGGGAAGCCGGTGGCCTTGGACGCCAGCGCCGACGAGCGCGACACGCGCGGGTTCATCTCGATGACGATCAGGCGGCCGTCGCGCGGGTCCACCGCGAACTGGATATTGCAGCCGCCGGTGTCGACGCCGACCTCACGCAGGATGGCGATGCCCAGATCGCGCATCTTCTGGTATTCGCGGTCGGTGAGGGTCATGGCCGGGGCGACGGTGACCGAGTCACCGGTGTGCACGCCCATCGGGTCCACGTTCTCGATCGAGCAGACGATGACCACATTGTCGTTGCGGTCGCGCATGAGCTCGAGCTCGAATTCCTTCCAGCCCAGGATGGATTCCTCGATGAGCACGTTCGCGGTCGGCGAGGCGGCCAGGCCGCCGCCGGCGATGCGGTCGAGGTCGTCATGGTTGTAGGCCATGCCCGAGCCCAGGCCGCCCATGGTGAACGACGGGCGCACGACGACCGGGAAGCCGAGTTCGGCAACGGTGTCGCGGACCTCGTCCATGGTGTAGCAGACCTTGGAGCGCGCGGACTCGCCGCCGACCTTGGCGACGATGTCCTTGAACTTCTGGCGGTCCTCACCACGCTGGATGGCCTCGAAGTCGGCGCCGATCAGCTCGACGTTGTACTTCTCGAGAACGCCGTTCTCGTGCAGGGCGACAGCGCAGTTGAGCGCGGTCTGGCCGCCGAGGGTCGCGAGGATGGCGTCGGGGCGCTCCTTGGCGATGACCTTCTCGACGAATTCCCAGGTGATCGGTTCGACATAGGTCGAGTCGGCGAACTCGGGGTCGGTCATGATGGTCGCCGGGTTGGAGTTCACCAGCGACACGCGCAGGCCCTCGGACTTGAGGACCCGGCACGCCTGGGTTCCCGAGTAGTCGAACTCGCAAGCCTGGCCGATGACGATCGGGCCCGAGCCGATCACCAGGATGTGGTTGAGATCGGTGCGGCGTGGCATCAGGCTCCTTCCATCAGCGTGGCGAAACGGTCGAACAGGTAGGCGGCGTCGTGGGGTCCGGCCGCGGCCTCGGGGTGGTACTGCACGGAGAAGGCTTTGCCGTCGACCAGCTGCACACCTTCGACGACACCGTCGTTGGCGCACACGTGGCTGACCTCGGCCTTGCCGAACGGGGTGTCGAAGACCTCGCCGCGCTCGCCCTCGAGGGCGAAGCCGTGGTTCTGCGCGGTGATCGAGATCCGGCCCGAATGATGTTCGACGACCGGCACATTGATGCCGCGGTGGCCGAACTTCATCTTGTAGGTGTTGCGGCCCAGCGCCCGGCCCAGGATCTGGTTGCCGAAGCAGATGCCGAACAGCGGGATGCCCTCGCCCAGGACGCCCTGGGTGAGCGCGACCTGCGCGTCGGCGGTGGCCGGGTCGCCCGGGCCGTTGGACAGGAACACGCCGTTGGGGTTCAGTTCCTTGATCTGGTCCAGGGTCACGTTGGAGGGGACCACGTGCACCCGCATGCCGCGCTGGGCGAACATGCGCGGGGTGTTGGACTTGATGCCCAGGTCGACCGCGACCACGGTGAAGCGATGCTCGCCGATCGGGTCGATGGTGTACATCTCGTCGGTGGAGACCTCGCCGGCCAGGTCCGCGCCCAGCATGGACTGCTGGCCGTTGACCCGGGCGACCAGCTCCTCGTAGTCGGCCAGCGACTCGCCCGAGAAGATGCCCGCCTTCATGGAACCGGCGGTACGCAGGTGCCGCACCACCGCGCGGGTGTCGATGCCCGCGATGCCGACGATGTTCTGGTTCTCCAGCTCGGCCTGCAGGGTGCGGTTGGCGCGCCAGTTGGAGGCGCGGCGCGCGGGGTCGCGCACGGCGTAACCCGCCACCCAGATCTTCGAGGACTCGTCGTCCTCGTCGTTCCAGCCGGTGTTGCCGATCTGCGGCGCGGTGGCCACCACGATCTGGCGGTCGTAGCTGGGGTCGGTGAGGGTCTCCTGATAGCCCGTCATGGCGGTACAGAACACCGCCTCACCCAAGGTCTGCCCGACGGCGCCGAAGGTCGTCCCGCGGAACACGCGGCCGTCCTCGAGCACCATCACGGCAGTATTTCCGCTGCTCATGCCTCGTCTCCCGTCTTCGTAGCTGCTGCGGTCCATGCCGGGTACACCGCTTTGTCGTCACCGCGGAAACCGGTATCCACCTCGGTCCCGGTCGGCAGCGTCCAGCGAATCACCAGCACACCGTCTTCTGTCATCACTTTGCCCGCGTGCCCGCGCTCGGCGCGCACCGCGGTGATGGATTCCTGCGGAATCCAGATCGTCGCCGCGCCATCCCGCTCCAGCAGGATGCCGCGTTCGAATCGGGTCAGCTCCGCGGTGGCGCGGAAACCCAGGTCGCCCACCGTGATTCGCTGAATCCAGCTGGGGGCGAGGGTGCTGCCGAGGTAGAGCCCCGTGGTGGGCTCCAACAGCTGCGCGCCGCAGTCGGCGGGCACCGCGGGCAGGTCGCCGATCGCGCCCGCCTGCTTCTTGGCCCGGCCCGTCCACGCCCAGTACATGAGTCCCAGGCACAGCACGAACAAGGCCAGCAGAATCAGCACTTGCAGCAGTCGCATTTCGGTTCTCCGTGTCGTCTTGGGATGTGCGAGGGGGCCTGCGTGGGTACGCAAGCTGCCGCCTCCGGCCCCTGATCGCTCATCCCGTGGTTCCCCACCCGCCGCTAACCGGCGACGATCCTGCCGTCCCGGGCGGTGAGCCGGCCGCGCAGGAAGGTGGCGGTCACCTTCGCGGGCAGGGTCATCGCCTGGAAGGGCGTGTTGCGGGCGATCGAGGCGAGGTTGTCCGCCTCCACCGTCCATTCGGCGGCCGGGTCGATCAGCACCAGGTTGGCGGGTTCGCCGACCGCGAGCGGCCGGCCCTGATCGTCCAGGCCCACGATCCGCGCCGGGTTCTCGCTCATGACCCGCGCGACTCCGCGCCAGTCGAGCAGTCCGGGGTTGACCATGGTCTCCACGATGATCGACAGCGCCGTCTCCAGACCCAGCATGCCCGGACGCGCGGCCGCGAACTCGCAGCACTTGTCCTGGTCGGCGTGCGGGGCGTGGTCGGTGGCGACACAGTCGATGACGCCCTCGGCCAGGGCCTGCCGCAGCGCGGTCACGTCGGAGGATTCGCGCAGCGGCGGGTTCACCCGGTTCACCGCGTCGTAGGTCTCCAGCCGCGAGTCGTCGAGCAGCAGGTGGTGCGGGGTCACCTCGGCGGTGATCGAAATGCCCTGGGACTTGGCCCATTTCAGCAGTTCGACGGTGCCGGCGGTGGAGGCGTGGCAGATGTGCACGCGGGCTCCGGCGTCGCGGGCCAGCAGGGCGTCGCGCGCCACGATGGACTCCTCGGCGGCGCGCGGCCAGCCGGCCAGGCCCAGGCGCGAGGCGGTCGGGCCCTCGTGGGCGACGGCGCCCTTGGTCAGGCGCGGCTCCTCCGCGTGCTGGGCGATGAGGACGCCCAGGGAGTTCGCGTATTCGAGGGCGCGGCGCATGATCAGCGGGTCGTAGACGCAGTGGCCGTCGTCGGAGAACATGCGCACCGCGCCGACGCCGGCGGCCATGGTGCCCATCTCGGCGAGCTGCTTGCCCTCGAGCCCCACGGTGACCGCGCCGACCGGGTGCACGTCGACCAGGCCGACTTCCTGGCCGCGCTTCCACACGTGGTCGGTGATGACCGAGGTGTCGGCGACCGGGCTGGTGTTGGCCATCGCGAACACGGCGGTGTAGCCGCCCAGAGCGGCTGCGGCGGAACCGGATTCGATGGTCTCGGTGTCCTCGCGGCCGGGCTCGCGCAGGTGGGTGTGCAGGTCGATGAAGCCGGGCAGCAGGTACTGGCCCTGGCCGTCGACGATCTCGGCGTCCGGGGCGGTCAGGCCCGCGCCGATCTCGCGGATCTCACCGTCGGCGACCAGCACGTCGACCGCGTCGCCTTCGCCGTACAGAAGGACGTTCTGGATCAGGATGCTCATGCCACCACCTCGTCGGTTCCGACCAGCAGGCGGAACAGCACCGCCATGCGCATATGGACTCCGTTGTTGACCTGTTGCAGCACAGCCGCTTTCGGGGAATCGGCGACGGAGAAGCCGATCTCCATACCGCGCAGCATGGGGCCGGGGTGCAGCACCACCGCGTGCTCGTCGAGCAGCTTCATGCGGCGCTCGTTGAGGCCGTAGCGGATCGAGTACTCGCGCGCCGACGGGAAGAAGCCGCCGTTCATGCGCTCGGCCTGCACGCGCAGCATCATGACCGCGTCCGCGCCGGGCAGTTCGGCGTCCAGGGAGTCCGAGACCCGCACGGGCCAGGCCTCCACGCCGACCGGCAGCAGGGTGCGCGGCGAGACCAGCACCACCTCGGCGCCCAGGGTGCTGAGCAGGAAGGCGTTGGAGCGGGCGACCCGACTGTGCAGGATGTCGCCGACCAGCACGACCCGCTTGCCTTCCAGGTCGCCGAGGCGCTGACGCAGGGTCAGCGCGTCCAGCAGCGCCTGGGTGGGGTGCTCGTGGGTGCCGTCACCGGCATTGATGATGGCGGGACCGGGGCCGGCGTAACCGCTTGCCGCCTCGTCCATCTCGTTGAACCAGCGCGCGATCTGATGCGCGGCGCCCGAGGCGGGGTGGCGCACGATGAGCGCGTCGGCGCCGGCCGCGTGCAGGGTCAGGGCGGTGTCGCGCAGCGATTCGCCCTTGGAGACCGAGGAACTCGACGCGCTCACATTGATGACGTCGGCGCTCATCCACTTGCCCGCGACCTCGAAGGAGACCCGGGTGCGGGTGGAGTTCTCGAAGAACACGGTCATGACGGTGCGGCCACGCAGCGTCGGGAGCTTCTTGACCTCGCGGCCCAGCAGCGCCTGTTCGAACCGCTCGGCCTCGTCGAGCAGGCCATTGGCGGTCTCGCGGTCCAGGTCGGTGACCGAGAGCAGGTGCTTCACTGGGCGTCACCCTCCTGGCGCAGGTACACGCCGTCGCGGCCGTCGTGCTCGCGCAGCAGCACCGAGATGTCCTCGGTGCGCGCGGTCGGCACGTTCTTGCCGACGTAGTCGGCGCGGATGGGAAGTTCGCGGTGGCCGCGGTCGATGAGCACGGCGAGCTGCACCGCGCGGGGGCGGCCCAGGTCGCGCAGGCCGTCGAGCGCCGAGCGCACGGTGCGGCCGGAGAAGAGCACGTCGTCGACGAGCACGACCAGCGCGTCCTCGATGCCGCCCTCGGGCACTGATGTGCGCTCGAGCGGACGATGCGGCTTGGAGCGCAGGTCGTCGCGGTAGAGGGTGATGTCGAGGGAGCCGATCGCGGGGCGGACGCCGGAGAATTCCTCGATCCGGCCGGCCAGGCGATGGGCCAGAGTGGTTCCGCGGGTGGGGATTCCGATCAGCACCACACGGGCAACCTGTGGATCACCGGAGTCCAGGGCGGTCTTCTCGATGATCTGGTGGGCCATGCGGGCGATGGTCCGGCCGACGTCGGAATCGGAGAGCAGTTCGCGTCCGGTCTCGACCCGGTCCGGGTCGTGCCGCTGCTCGGCAGCGCTCGACTTGGCCGCCCGGTCTTCGGGCACAGCCATGCCGACCTCCTTCCCCGCCTCACGGGACGGTCCGTTAAAGGATGTCTTTCGGGCAGTGACCCTACCAGCGCGCGAATGCGCCCCCGACCCCGCACCCCCGCGCGTCGCCGACCGGCGTACCACCGCCGCACCCGTTACGACCTGCCGGAACCCGTGATCGCCGGGGTCACCGGCAAGTCCGCAGCAATACGGTCATCCGGCCACTGTGGCAGGGTTCACGCCGCCGGACCGATCCCCCGTCTTAGCTACCGGCCGGTTGTCATACACCGTATATCGACGTGTGCGATGCTCGGAGAGTGAGCAATGACGCTGAATTCACCGAACCCGCCCGGGTCAACTTCCGCGGGTACGGCGGCATCACCATCGCCGGAGACAGCTGGGGACCCCAGGACGGCCCACTGGTGGTATTCCTGCACGGCGGCGGACAGACCCGCGGTTCCTGGAAGGACTCCGGACTGGCGCTGGCCAAGGCCGGCATGCACGCGGTCCTGCTCGACGCGCGCGGCCACGGCGACAGCGACTGGGATCCGGACGGCAACTACCGCCGCGAGGCCATGGTCGAGGACCTGATGGCCGTGCTCGAACAACTGGGCGAGCCCGCCTTCATCGTCGGCGCGTCCATGGGCGGCCTCACCGGCCTGATGGCCACCACCCACCCCGAGGCCGCGCGCATCACCGGCCTGGTCCTGGTCGATGTGGTGCCCCGCCCCGAACGCAAGGGCGTCGAGCGCGTCATCAACTTCCTCTCCAGCAATCCCGAGGGCTTCGCCAGCCTCGAGGAGGCCGCCGACGCCGTCGCCGCCTACCTCCCCCACCGCCGCCGCCCGCGCAATCCCGAAGGGCTGCAACGCAATCTGCGCAAGCGCGAGGACGGCCGCTGGTACTGGCACTGGGATCCGGCCATGATGGGCGGCCCGCGCGACGGGCGCGGCGAGGAGATCGACGTGCACACCGAGGCGCTCGAGAACGCGGCAAAGCAGCTGAGCATCCCGACTCTCCTGGTGCGCGGCGCGCTGTCCGATGTGGTCAGCGAGGAGGGCGTGACGGCCTTCCGCGCCCTGACCCCGCATGCCGAGTACATCGAGATCGGCACCGCCGCCCACACCGCGGCCAGCGACGCCAATGACGAATTCACCGACGCCGTGGTCGATTTCGTCCGCGCCCATATCGGCGACGAGCGGGGCTGACCGCCCTTACGGCAGCATCCTGTCGAGCAGGCGGTCGAGCAGTTCGACCGCCCGCTCTCGGGTGGCACCACCGGCCAGCACGAACTGGGTGATGCTGCTGACGCCGCCGACGATCAGTTCGGCGTCCAATTCCGCCGCGTGCGTATCGGATTCGACCCCTCGAACGCGCAGTAGCTGCTCGGTGATCACGGTGACCAGGTAGCGCGGCGCCCCCATCATCTCCTCGGAGGTGACCGTGTTCCCGGTCAGATTGGCCGCGTGGAAGGCCGCGAACACCAGATTGTCCTGCCGCCTTCGCTCATCGAGCGGCAGCAGCCCGACCGCGAAAGCGCGGATGATCTCCCGCGGCGTCGCCGCTGGCCCGAGCGCGGTGAACTGTTCGGTGAACCCCACCCCGAAATCCGCCACGACCGCGGTGTGCGTGGCGAGCATCAAATCCCGTTTGGTCCCGAAGTAGTACTGGATCAGCCGAACCGAGATCCCCGCCTCGGCCGCCACCGCTTGAAACGTGGCGGCATCGAGTCCACCGGCGGCGACGACAGTCCGTGCGGCAGTGGTGATCTCCCGACGGCGCTGCTCGTGATCGACCAAACGAGGCATCTGACCAGCTCTCTCACTACTCCTGGGCAACGAAGATTTTGATGGTACGCCCATATCATTTTTATGGTACGTTCGTATCATCAACGATGATGGACGGGGAGGCTCACATGGCCAAGATCGGGCGATTCAAGAACGAGCAGGCGAAGCGCGATTACCTGCGGGCCTATGACGAGCTGGCGACGCAATGGCCGGTGGCGGCGACCGATATCGACGTCGAAACCTCTTTCGGGACAACGCGAGTGCGCAAGTCCGGGAGTGGCGAAGGTGCACCGATCGTGTTGCTGCCCGGGATGCCGGGGATGGGGTTGTTCTGGATGCCCTTCATCGAGGAGATGTCGCGCGAGCACGTCGTGTACACGGTGGATCCGCTGGGGTGGGCGGGGCGTAGTGAACAGACCGCGCCGTTGAAGGGGCAGGACGACATCGTTCGGTGGCTGGTCGAGGTGTTCGACGGGATCGGGGCCGAGCGGGTGCATCTGGCCGGGTATTCGGGGGGATCGTGGCTGTCACTGCTGTTCGCGTCGCAGCGGTCGGATCGGCTGGCCAGCATCAGCATGCTCGAACCCGATGCGGCGTCGTTCGTCAAGCCGAAGTGGGGACTGCTGTTCAAGTTCCTGCTCGGCGGGATCCGGCCGACGCGGGAGAAGATGGAGAAGTTCCTGGAGTGGATGATGCCGGGGGTGCAGCTCACCGAGGAGATGTGGACCCTGACTTTGGCCGCATTGAAGTTCCGCATCGCGATGCCGTGGTCGCGGCTGCTGCCCGACGAGCAGTTGGCCAGGGTCACCGCACCGATGCTGGTGCTGTTCGGGGAGACGACGATCGCCAATGACGCGCACGCGGCAGCGGCGCGGGCGCGGGAGTGCATTCCGGCAGCCGATATCGAGATCTACCCCGGCGTTGGGCACGAAATGTTGTGGGCGATACCGGAAACGGTGATTCCGCGCTTCCTCGGTTTCGTAGCGCAGCACGATCAGGTGCGGGCCTGATCAGGTCGTCGCGCAGTAGACGACCGCCGGATAGGTGGCGAGGAACGCCCACAGAAAAGTGTTGAGGCGCATGAGGATCGCGGTGCCGAGGTGCAGGAGGGCTCCGCTGATCACGAGCAGGTAGGTGAGCGGTGTGATGCCGAGCAGGACCAGCGGGAAACCGCATTCCAGCAGGATCACCGACCAGCTCATCGCCGTCGCGGTGGTGCGATGGCGTGCAAGGGTCTTGGCGGCCCGGCGATGCCCGTAGGCGCGGGTCGCCAGGATCTCCGGGAGCGCCGCGCCGCTGCGCCACAGGGGGCTGACCAGCTTCGCCACGCCGGCGGTGAAGTACGCGAGGCACACCTGGGCCGTGATGAACCAGAGGACGATCACCTCGGCGCGCTGCTGGCCAATGGCGAAGGCCAGTGCCAGGGCTACGAAGAGGATGATCGTCATCTGGTCGGCCCCGTCGCCCCCGAAGCGGGAGCGCATGCTCAGCAGAATGTAGGTCGCGGCGATCACGCCGGCCGCCACGGCGTTCAGCGCGGACGACGGGTGCACGACCAGCAGCACCGCGCACGCCAGGCAGGCGGCGATGAGACCGAGCACTCTCGGATACACCAGTAGCTGTCCGACACTGCGTTGGAACGACCTCCGAGTCAGCAGACGCGCGCTCGTCGCCGAGACCGGCCAGCCGGCGAGGGCGCCGTCGGCGAGCAGCCGCGGCGCCGCCAGCCGCTCCAGCGACCCGATGATGACGGCGACCGATCCGATCGCCGCCGACAGGTACAGCGCGTTCGAGGTGGTGAGCATCGGCGGTCTACACCTCGCTCGGCGCGGGTTCCGAGGAATGCATGGGCGACAGGAAGATCACGTGGTGGTCGGCATTGTCGTCCATTCCCTTCGACCGCATGATGAGGAACTGGGTGGCGGCGGCACGGTGGTCGCGCGGCAGACCGCAGACGAAGTTGAGCGTCGCGATATACGCCAGTGAGAGCTGGATCCGGGCGATGTCGCGGTCCAGCGCCACGCATGTCTTCGCGAGTTCGACCGAGATGTCGATCAGGGCCTTGTTCTGCCGCCTGCGCGGATTCCACACGGGCCCCAACCATTTCGGTGGCACGCCCGGGGGCACCTCGCACCACCGTGCGACGCGGCCGTCCGGCAACTTGTCGCGATACAGCAGATGCAGATCGTCGGTCGCCGGCGTCGGCGCGAAGAAATGCCAGCGCGGCACCAATCCGCAGATATCGTGCACGCGAACCCACCGCTCCACTCCGGTGGCCTCCCATGTCTGGAGCTTCCGCGGTATCTGACACAGCGCCGACACCGTGAACCACGACAAGAGAAATGTCGCCGGCACGGCGAAAATCAGGTCGTCGAGGGCCATGTCAGTGCAGGTGTCCGAGGGCTTCGCGGCGAATGTCGAGCAATTCCCGGGCGGTCGCCGACGGACCCACACGCTGGATGTGCTCGTCCGACAGGTGCTGCTGCTCCTCCTCGGACCGGACGGCGGCCGTGGCGACGACGATGACGGTGACGGCGATAGCTGTGGCGGCCCAGACGACAAAAGTGCCGTTGTGGCAGCAACTCCCGGCGATCGTCATGTTCCCTTCCAGCTGGTCCTCGGGAACCTGCGCCAAGGCGGCGCGTTCGGCCGGGGTCAGCGGCGGCGCGTACTTGAGGGCCACCGCCGCCAATCCGACCTCGGCATCGTCGCGCCGGTGCTCGACCAGAGTCAGCGTCGTCGGGTTCAGCTGTCCGCCGTTGTACGGATTGTCGAGGATGACCATCCCGAGGTCGTCGGGCGGGAAGACATTCGTCGCGAGGGTGCGGCCGCCGTAGCGGATGCTCGCGAAGACGGGCGAGCGTTGCAGCAGCCGCCAGACTTGATACGGCGAAAGGCTCGTGCGTCCCTCGAAGCGGGGCCTGATCACATTCTCGACCAAGTGGACGTCCGCGCCTTCGCTGTGGGCGGCCGCGTCTCGCACCTGTCGCAGCAGCGGATCACCCTCGGCGGTGACGAAGACACGCACCGAACCTTCGGGACAGAGCAGCACGCGATCCGGCTGCGAGGGGATGTAGTCGAGAATCTCGATCTCGCGATACCGGAGCGCCCGCGTCGCGAGCTCGTCGGCGGCGAGTTGCAGCATCGTGTCTTGATCCATAACTCGACCTCCAGCACTGGTGGTGAATCCCTTGGACCTGCGAAAAACCCTACACAGCGAACATATGTTCGATCACGTGGTAGCGTCCTACGCATGTCGACGCCACTGCAGGGATCGCTGTTCGATGGGTTCGGGGAGGTCGAGCTGGGCGGGCTGGACGGCCTGCGGCGCACCGAACTCGGCGATGGCGCCTGGGTGGACGTGCTGCCCGGATGGTTGAGCGGGGCGGACGAGCTGTTCGAGCGGCTGGCGGCGGACGTGCCGTGGCGGGCGGACCGCCGGGCCATGTACGACCGGATGGTGGATGTGCCGCGGCTGCTGTCGTTCTACGACCAAGGGCGCGAGCTACCCGACCCCATCCTCACCGAGGCGCGGAACATGTTGAGCGCGTACTACTTCCAGGAGCTCGGCGAGCCGTTCACCACTGCGGGCCTGTGCTACTACCGCGACGGGGACGACAGCGTCGCCTGGCATGGTGACACCATCGGGCGTGGGGCCACCGACGACACCATGGTGGCGATCGTGTCGGTGGGTGCGGCGCGGTCGCTGCTGCTGCGCCCGCGCGGCGGCGGGGCCAGTGTGCGGTACGCGCTCGGACACGGGGATCTCATCGTGATGGGCGGCTCGTGTCAGCGCACCTGGGAGCACGCGGTGCCCAAGACGCGGCGGCCCGTGGGACCGCGCATCAGCGTTCAGTTCCGGCCGCGCGGCGTCCGGTAGGGCGGGCGAAGTCGGGTATCGGTTCCGGGACGACGCCGCGGGCCACCAGGAAGACCGGGAGGCTGCGCAGGATCGGGATGTGGCGGAAGATCCGCAGCGGCAAGGGCGTTCGCGGGAGGTCGGCGATATTCAACCGGCCCGTCACCGCGGGCCGCACGACCTGCGCGTGGGCCAGGCGCTGCATGCCCTGGATGACGGCGGTGGGCAGCAGGCGGCGGCGTTGCACGCGGGCCAGGTCGGCGGTGGTGACGGTGTGGGACAGTAGTTTCGGGGCGAGGATGCGGGCGGCGGCCACCGCGTCCTGGACGGCCAGGTTGATGCCGACCCCGCCGATCGGTGACATGGCGTGGGCGGCGTCGCCGAGGCAGAGCAGTCCATCGGTGTACCAGTGGTCGAGCCGGTCGAGTTTGACGTCGAGGAGTTTCACCTCGTCCCAGCCGTGGACGGCGTCGGCGCGGTCGGCCAGCCAGGGCACCACCTCGGCCAGGCGGCGCATGATCTCGCCGACCGGCTTCTCCGCCCGCAGGCGCGCGTCGCTGCCTTTCGCGATGAGGGTCGCGCTCTGCCAGTAGTCGCCGCGATCGAACAGGACGGCCACGCGGTCGGCGCTGACCACCGGGATCAGTCCGGCGGGATCGGTGTCGTGGCGCGGGATCCGGAACCACCAGGCGTCGAAGGGCGTCGCCCAGTGGCGTACACCGAGCCCGGCGGCGGCGCGCAGCACCGAGCCCCGACCGTCGGCGGCCACGGTGAGATCGGCGTGGATCTCCCCGGTCGTGCCGTCCGGTGTGCGATAACGGACGCCGGTCACCGCCGGGCCGGTGCGCAGCAGGTCGACGGCCTCGGTCCGCATGCGCAACCGGAAGGTCGGTTCGTTGTCACCGGCGCGGGCGAGCAGGTCCAGCAGATCCCACTGCGGCACCATGGCGATGTACTTGTGCCGCCCCGGGATGTGGTCGAAGCTCGCCAGCGGCACCAGGCGTCCGCCGATCGGGGTCTGGATCGAGGTGAGCCGCCGCTGCGGCAGTTTCGTGAAATCCTCGCGCAGGCCGAGGGCGTCGATCAGGTCCAGGGTGGTGGGATGCACGGTGTCGCCGCGGAAGTCGCGCAGGAAGTCGCCGTGTTTCTCCAGCACCGTGACCTCGACGCCGGCGCGGGCCAGCATCAGCCCCAGGAACATGCCCGCCGGTCCCCCACCGGCGATGAGACAGGTCGTGCGTTCCATCGGGACCTCCCGAGTCGAAGACGCCGTCACCGTCGATGGTAGGGCTAGTCGCGGTAGAGGACGAAGAAGTACGGCTCGTCCAGTCCGCGCATGTCCATGACGCCGAGCAGGGTGTCCGCGTCGACGCGGCGGAAGACGTCGATGATCGGCAGGTGGTCGTAGATCATTGCGGCACTGGACTTTCCACGGAACTCCAGATTCCGCAGCCGAGCCTTCGGGGTCGTGGTCCGCAGCATCGGCCGCAGGACGCCGAGCGAGCGGCGCACCGGGGACAGCGCCGTCACCGGCACCTTGCCCGCCAGGAACAGCGGCACCCGGCGCGGGTCGACCGGGAAGATCTCGCCGTCCGGGGCCCGGAACAGCAGCGGTTGCACGCTGTCGGCGCTGTCGAACCGCTTTCCGTACCAACCGGTTTCAACCAGCATGCCGTCCCACGGATGCCCGGTCCCCACTTCCGCGCCCCGCCAGCGACCCGTGGTGAGCTCGTCCACGCCCACCACCGGCAGGCTGTCGAACAGCTCCCACGCCTGGGCCGCGGTGGCCGCGTCCGCGATCAGGGCGCGCAGGCGCGCGGCATCGTCCGTCGCCGAGTCGGCGGCAACCATCATGAGCTCCTTGGTGAGAGTTGACGACACGATTTCTCTCACCGTAGCCGCGAACCGGGCGGTGGCCGGTAGAGCATAGGTGCCATTCCGGCGACCGAATTGGCCGAATATGTCGATGCCGCACACGGCCGGCACGACCGCCCCGAGCAGGACCGGCACCATGCGCCGGTTCACGCGCGCTCCTCCGCGGTCTCGGCGACATCCTCGGCGGTCCCGGCGGCCTGAACGCCGCGCAGCAGCACCGCGATCACGACCACGGCCACCGCCACCAGTCCCGCGGCGGCCCGGCTCGCGTTCGCGGGTCCCCACACCGTCCAGGCCAGCCCGAACAACACCGACGACACCAGGCAGGACAGCGCCTGACCGGTCTGGATCAGCGCGATCCCGGTGGCGCGCAACGCTTTCGGCAGCACCGGACCGGCCAGCGCCATCAGCACGCCGTCGGTGGCGGCGTAGAACAGGCCGTAGAGCGCGAGCACCACCACCAGCAGCGCGGTGCCGCCGAACGGCCCGAACAGCAGCAGGTACACCAGCACCAGCGCGGTGTAGCCGCCGAGCACCACCCGCAGGCGGCCGATCCGGTCCGCGAGCACGCCCAGCGGGGTGGCCAGCACCAGATACGACAGGTTGGTGCCGACCGCCAGCAGCGGAAACCAGCTGACACTCAGGTGTTCTCGCTGCCGCAACAGCAGGTAGACGAAGCCGTCGCCGATGGTCACCACTCCGGCCAGGCAGGCCGCGGCCACCAGCCGCCGCACCGCCGCGAGCCGGATCGGTCTCGCCGGACTGGGAGATGGCG